>JAUVIX010000029.1 GCA_030592565.1 Chlorobiota bacterium | reverse complement strand
GTGAACTATACCTTGACTTTGATATAATAACTCTGTAAATTCTTTTTCCATAATAAATTGATTCAATTTTGTCCCATAAGACGAAAATAAAAAAGGATTTATTACAAGATACTAAAGTTTTTTATTATTTAGTAAATACATTCAGCCGCTAACAATTAAGTCTCAATAATTCAAGCACTCCCGTACAATTGTCGGGATGAGATATTTGGATACGGTAGCTTCGGTATTGCACTAAACCTATGGTTACTGGCTATTTCGGTCTATGCATGCCACCCATTTCGGTCTATGGGTGCCACTTTAAAAGACCCTATGACGTCAATAATAAATTCTTGAATGCTTTTATAATGAGCAAAAAGCAAATATTTACTTTGAAAAGAAATAGACGAAATGTTTTACTAATTTGTTTACTAATATATTTCACACGCTCATAGTAATCTGTATATTATAGATTTATAGATTTTTTCAATCTGCCTTACAAGCAGGGGGTCACTGGTTCGAATCCAGTAACTCCCACAAATGAAAACCATTCTATATCGGGATGGCTTTTTTCATTTCAATGCCATACTATTTCTACAATTTTTATTCTGTGACTACCGATAGCTATTATCCTGGTCACACAAAAAATATGAATTATAAGTTATTTTCAATCCGGATGAGCCATCTTTATTTGTTTTTTTTAGAATAATTACAAATAAAATTATATATTACCATTATTTACACTATATTTGCACAATGTAGTATTTTAATGTAAATATTGGTAATGCAGGAGTTATGAAAATAAACGAAGAAATAGTATTAAAACATCTTGATGATTTTGGTTTGGATATTTTTTCGCTGAAGGAGCTGGATGATGCAAATATCCTTGAAAAAAGAAACCTTAGATATGTTATTAACCGATTGATCAGTAACAATTACATTGATGTTATTGAAAGGGGGAAATATTGCCGGCACAATTTCAAAGATCATTTTGTAATAGGATGCTTTGTGATCCCTGATGGCATAATTTCATATTGGAACGCTATTAACTATCATGGGTTAAGTGAGCAAATTCCAAATATAGTTTTGGTGAAAACAAGCAAAAGGAAAAAAAATGCAGAATATTTTGGAGTTAGGTACATATTTTCGCAAAAACAAAAAAATTGTATGAGTGGATATATTGAAGAGGGATACGGAAACCATAAATTCAGGATTAGCAACAAGGAAAGGACAATTGTAGACGCATTTGACAGACCAAGAATTTCAGGAGGTTATGCAGAAATTATTAAAGCATTTTATAGAGCTAAGTTGAATGCAAAAAAAATGATCCGGTATTGTATTGAAGAAAACAATTTGTCATTGGTAAAACGTTTGGCATACCTTGCAGATTTATTGGAAAAACCCAATATGGATACTTTCATTCAATATGCCAGAAGCATATTGAATGAAAAATATTCTTTATTTGAAATTGATGGAGAAACTGTTGGTAAAACAAATAAAGAGTGGCGATTGATATTGAATATACCTGAAGAAGAAATTATTGAAATGGCAAGATCATGATAATACAAAAAGAAATTCTAAATATTGCAGCAAATAACAAAGTAAAGTCGTTTGTTATTGATAAAGATTGGGTTCTTGGCCATTTTCTAAATGCAATGTTTGTGTTTGATGATATAAAATTAAACTTTGTTTTTAAGGGAGGTACCTGTCTTAAAAAATGCTATTTTGAGGATTATAGGTTTTCTGAAGATTTAGATTTTACTTTATTGGACAGCGATTTTAATGTTGATGTACAACTGTTGCAAAAAATTATTAGGCTGGCAGAGGAAAATAGTGGAGCGAAATTCCATTTAAAAGAAATAAAACCACAAATCCATAAAAATATACCGCAAGGATATGAAGTAACGATTCTTTTTTGGGGAGCTGACCACAAACCTAATCAAAAGCCTTTAGCGGTAAGTCGATGGCAAACTAAAATTAAACTGGACATCAGCTTTTCTGAAAAGGTTATTTCTAAACCGGTGACAAAACATATATTTCACTACTTCTCTGATCGTAATGCCATTACAAGCAAGGTTACTGTTTATCCAATCAACGAAATTATTGCAGAAAAATTAAGAACACTCCTGCAAAGAAACCGACCACGTGATATATATGATTTGTGTATTTTGTCTGAAGTTGTTAGAAAAGAAGAATACGATGATATCTACAAACTTCTTAGCAAAAAGTCAACAAATAAAAATATTGAAATTGTGAATGTAATGCAATTTGTAAACAATATAAAATACCGAAAAAACAAACGAGCCTGGGAAAGCAGTTTGGGATATCATTTACCACAAGGAAAACTAATTGATTTTAATGATGCTTATAAAAAGGTAGAACAATTTGTGAAAAATATTTTAATACATCACTCCTCATGAACGCACAACAACTATTAAACGAAATTTTGCCCATCCTCTCTACTGTAAGGGAGGACAAAAAGAAACTTGAAAAAATCCACAAGTTTTTAATGGATAAAATTTACGAAGAACCGGAGAAAATAGTAATTCCGGAAAAATATAAACCACTTGTAGCCGAAATAGCCGACAATCTATCTGCAGGCGAGGTTTGTTTTATAAATACCGACACACTCGAAATGGAATCTGTTACAGAAACAGTGCTGGATGACCCAGATGAATTTGAGGCTATGACAGGTGAAACAGTTGATAGTTTGGGTTTAAAGCACGATGAATGGGAAAACTGTCTACGAATTGACCCGTTGGAATCTCGCGAATCTTTTAGAATTATGGAAGGTTTTGCAGATAATGTATCTGATAAAATTTTTCAGCAAAAGTTGATTAATTCGCTAAACCGCAACCGACCCTTTGCCAACTTCAAATGGCTGATTGACAATTCCGATTATCGCCAGGATTGGTTCGATTACAGGCAACAATGGCTCGAACAATATGTATATGAGTTAATGGAAAATGAACTAAATAAAGTATGACAATATGGAAATACCACTTGTAATGGCTTTTATGACGATGATGGCAATATAATTAACCCATATTCAAAAACCTATGCAAACTTACATCAATCAACTCATTGAAGAGATGCACAAAGCAGCCAAAGACCTGCCTGCAAAACCATATTACGATATTCCTCCTGAAGCTGAAGGTATTGAATATATAATTGAATGGGAAAATACTGAACTTAAACCTATGCAGGAATGGATCGGTATTGACAAAGCCAACTTTCCCCCTGCCGAAAAACTGACAAAAGAAGAATTGGAATTAATGGTTGAAGAAATCATTAAACTATGGCAGGCTTATAATTTCAGTGCTGTTTTACCTGAATATCTTCCTGTCGGTATTGCATATAAAGTGCTTGTTGACTATTTTAACAAACCCGTTGAATGGATTAGCAAAGGAATTATTGATATTGAATTTTGCGATTATGATCCTGAAAATTGTCCCTTTCCGGATGAATATTGTATGTGCAAAGATTTTGATGAAAATCTTGAAGAGGAAGACATCGAGGAGGATAACAATCTGGATAATTCCTATGAAATTGCCATTCTTGATAAAGAACTAAATTCTTTTTTTAATGATAAGTCAATAAAATTTCTTCCTGTTATAAAAATGGAGAGATATGTTGAGCAGGTTATACAAGATTTGAATAGTATTACAGAGAAAGAAAACGGGCAAAACAAAATACCCGACAATATTGATATCAGAAGTGCAGTAGATATAAAGCAACTGACAGAAAATCCTTTTGTTACAATCGAACAACTAAGTGGAATTAATCAAACTGTTTTTCCTGACCATATTGATATGGATGGAATACAAATAAGGAAAATATTAAAAGCAATGTTGGAATTATTGGATGCATATAAATTAAAAGTTCATTATCCAAAAAAACTACCTTTTGAGTGGAAATACGAAACGCTAAAAGATGGATGGGACACAACCTACGTAAAACATTTACCAGGTTCGGGTGATGATATTGATTTTTGTACCGGCGATCCGATGACATGCCCCAATGGCGAATATTGCGATTGCAATGAGGAAAATGAAGATCCAGAATTCGATGATGACCTACCGTTAAATAGTGATGAATCTGATGATATTGAATTGCCGTTTTAGTTTATAAAAAGACATAGTATTGAATTATTCAGCCTCCGACTCTTTCAGGTTATATCAATTTATCCGTCCTGATCTTAGACCAACCACAATGGAATTAAGCCCTCCCAATCAAGCCATTCCCGTAGTAATCCCAACGAACAGAAATTCATCATTTCATAAAAATCAAAAACGCCCCGCAATATTTAAATTACAGGGCGTTCTGTTTTCGGGTGTTGTCCTACCAGGATTCGAACCTAGACCGTCTGAACCAAAATCAGATGTGCTACCATTACACCATAGGACAATACTTACTTTTTAATGAACATTCCTTTTTGTTTAAGGAGGTGCAAAATTAATAAAATTTTTAATTCATCAAAAAAAATATGATAATTGAGAAAAAAATATTTCAAACTGTTAAAAGTATTGAAATTAGTACCTTTAAGCATTATTGCTTCTCCATAAACCTAATGAAAGTATCGCAAAGTTCATCCGGTTTTTCGGCATGAACCCAATGCGATGCTCCTATAATGGTTTGAAATTGCGCTTTTGGAAAATTATTTTTAATCAATTCATAATCTTCCCCAAGTATATAATCAGACAATTCCCCTTTGATAAAAAGCGATGGTTTGTCAAAAGTATAGGGTGAGTTTATCCCTTCAAAAATATATTCAAGGCTGTCATATATAGCCTTAACATTTATCCTCCATCCAAAAGTGTTGCTATTTATCCTGTAGAGGTTTTTCAAAACAAATTGCTTTATTCTCGGAGATTCAACCTTTTGTGAAACAATACGTTCCACCTCAGCCCTGGATTTTATTTTCATGAAATCAACTGACAGTAATGCTTCAATGATCTCAATGTGTTGCTTCCTTGCTTTGTACTCTCTGATACTCATATCCACCACCACTAACTTGTCAACTTTGGAAGAGTGTTCAAGAGCAAAGTTCATGGCAACTTTTCCACCCATCGAATGTCCCATAATAACAGGATTAACAATTCCGTGGTCTTCAATAAATTCGTAAAGGTCATCTACCAGGGCGTAATAATTAAATGTTTCGCTGTGTGGTGACTGCCCGTGATTTCGTTGATCAAGGATAAAAACTTCATATTTTTCAGCCATTCTTCTTCCGATAGTCACCCAATTGTCGGATATGCCGAAAAGTCCATGCAAAATAATTACTTGTTGCCCTCCTTCGCCGAAATGTCTGTAAAATAATTTCATCTTAGCTCTTTTGTTCTTCTTTTTAAACTAAAAGATATTGAAATCAGCAATAATAATACAGCAAGAAATGCTGAAATACGCCCTATATAATCACCAAAAGCTGCATAAAATGTAATTTCTGAATTCAGGTTCACATCCTGTTTTATTACTGTTCTTACCCAATAATCGGTAGCCTGATGAATATCCCCACGCTGGTCGATAAATGCTGATGTGCCTGTATTGGCGGATTGCACTACCCACCTTCTTGTTTCTATTGCCCTCAGAGGTGAAAACAAAAGATGCTGTTTGTATCCCGGAGTATCACCCCACCAGCCGTCGTTGGTAATCAGGAAAAAGACATGTGCGCCTCTTTTGGCATAATCACCGCAAAACTCACCAAAAACAGATTCATAACAAATAATGGGTGCAATTCCCACTGTATCAGCAATTAATAAAACTTGCTCATTATCAATCCCCAATGAGCCGACAGAGCCTCCGAGGTCTATCGCAATTTTATCAAGAAAACCCCACGATGGCATATATTCCACGCCTGGTGTAAGTTTCATTTTATGATGCCTCTGAAGTTCGTCGGTAGTGTCAATTAGAAAAGCAGTGTTGTACGATTCATAATAAAAATCGTTTATTTCAGAATATCTCGCTGTTGAAGCCCTCTTCTCTTTCACTTTATACTTTTTATAGGTAGATGCACCAATTACAATATCTACTCGCGGATGCTCAATAACATACTCTTGCAATATTTTAAGTGCGCGGGATTTATCAAGTCTATCCTCCCAAAGATTCTCCTGAATTGTTGACTCCGGAGCAACAACAAAACACACAGAATCATCCAGAACCTCATCGACAAGCCCGGTAATAATTTTTGCTACCTCTGTTGGTGGAGTTGAATATTGTTCGGAATAGGGATCAAGGTTCTGCTGACAAACAACCACCCTGACCGGATTCTTTTGCTCTGTATATCCGTAATATATCAAATATGAAACAAAGATTGGAATTAATATTATGAGCAACACCGAGACCGAATTTATGATAAAATTTCTTTTATTGCCGGTTTGCATTGATTTAATAGCCAAAAAGAGTAAAATATTCACAATAAGAATCCAAAGAGACCCCCCAAGAGCACCTGTGTATTCATACCACTGAATCCAATGGGTTTGATTGCCAAAACCATTTCCAAGGTTAAGCCAGGTCCAGGTAATTTTCCAGTTTAGGTAAAAAAACTCAAAAGCAATCCAAACAAATGGAAGCACGAAATAACCTTTGTTTGTTCCATATATCTCTTTTCTGATAAAATGATAAGCCCAAAATACAATACTCATAAACATTGCATTCAGTGTCCAGGCTGCAATGGCCGCAGGTGTTGAGTTCCACACCCACCAGGTAGTAAGTACATTCCAAATTAAAAACCCCGGATAAGTATAAAAGAAGATACTAAATCCTGAAAAGTCATCTCTGTTATTGAATATATAATCTTCAATTATAAACATTGGAACCAATGCTACAAACAGAAATGCCGGGAAGCCGTTTACAGGCCAGCCTACTGTAAGTAAAACCGCTGATAATAAGGAAAGAAACAATAAGTGCTTTTTCTTCATTTTACAAAAGTAGTTTATAAAAATTCAAAATATGTGATAAGCATTCACACTTGTCACATTATCAAAATATACGAATAGCTGTTCGTCTCTGCCTTACCACCTAACCATCCCCCACCTCATAATCCTCGTACAGAAAGTCGTTATAGGGATAACGTACGGTATGTATTTTTCTAACTTCATCATAAAGCACCTTTTTAAACTCTTCGATATTTTGCTTCTTCTTTGCAGAGATGAAAAGTGTTGGTGTGTGAGCCTTAGCAAGCCAGGTCTTCTTCAGATCATCAAGGCTCAGGTTCTCTTTGGTTGCTGGTGTCAGGTCGTCGTCTTCTTTTTGAGTAAATGTGTAAGCATCAATTTTATTGAAGACCATTATTGTGGGTTTGTTGCCTGCATCAAGTTCTGCAAGCGTTTGTTTTACAACATTAATATGCTCCTCAAAATCAGAGTGTGAGATATCGGCAATCAGGACGAGAATATCCGATTCGCGGACTTCGTCAAGTGTTGATTTGAATGATTCCACCAAATCGTGGGGTAACTTGCGAATAAAGCCAACCGTATCGGAAAGCAGAAAAGGAAGATTCTTAATAACCATTTTTCTGACTGTAGTATCGAGGGTTGCAAAAAGTTTATTTTCAGCAAATACATCCGACTTACTCAACATATTCATGATGGTTGACTTACCAACATTGGTATAACCAACAAGAGCTACCTGAACCATTTTACCACGATTTTTTCGCTGAGTGGCTTTCTGTTTGTCAATTTTGAGAAGTTTCTTTTTCAGGAGGGCAATCCTATCGCGGATTATACGGCGATCTGTCTCTATTTCGGTTTCACCGGGACCTCTAAGTCCGATACCACCACGCTGACGTTCAAGGTGTGTCCACATACGAGTCAGTCTTGGTAACAGGTATTGATATTGAGCAAGTTCAACCTGCGTTTTTGCGTGGGCTGTACGCGCTCTTTTAGCAAAAATATCAAGTATCAGGTTATTTCTGTCAAGGATACGGCATTTAAAAGCCTTTTCAATATTTCTTATTTGCGAAGGGCTCAGCTCATCATCAAAAACAGCAATGTCAATCTTATTATCAGCAATAAAGACTGCAATCTCAGCAAGTTTACCTGAACCGACAAAAGTTCGTGAGTCCTTAACATCAATTCGTTGAACAAAACGTTTAATCGTTTCGGCTCCGGCGGTTTCGGCAAGAAATTCCAACTCATCAAGATACTCATTCACACGTTCTTCAGCATCATTTCGCGTAATAACACCAATGAGTATTGCCGTCTCTTTATCATTCCTTTTTTTCAAACTGTTTTCCATAATAATAGTGCGCAAAGGTAAGACTTTAAAATCAAAATTGAGTTTCTAATATTTTCCTTACTTTTGCTGCCACTATATAAACAGCAAAGGGATGTAGAATATTAACATTTTTAAAAATAGGGTTATGATCGAAACAATTAAAATCGGAACACTCAGGTGGCATCATGTGCTTAACCCTTCAGATGAAGATTTAAGTTATCTTCAGGAAACCTTTCACTTTCATCCACTTGATATTGAAGACTGTAGAGCTGAATATAACCAAAGACCAAAGATAGACATTTACGATGACTACTATTTTATAATTCTGCATTTCCCTTTTTTTGACAGTAATAAAAGGTTTTTACGAATCCGTGAGGTGAAAATTTTCTGGGGAGAGGACTTCATTGTTACTATTGGCAAATCGCACTCTGCTGTTACCAGTATGTTTGATGAAGGGAAAAAACAGACAGATCGCGGTGAAGAGTTCGAGATTGGCACCAGTGATGCTCTTTTATATACAATTCTTGAACGGTTGATGAAGGCGACACGGAAAATTATTAATAAAATCAGTGATGATGTGGATGCAATAAACAGAAGCCTGTTAGATGTCAGATCAGAACGTATTATCGAACGTATTTCCGTGATCAGAAAAAATATTATTCTACTGAATACAATGTTTAAACCTCAACTTCCTCTATTTACAAAATTTGAATCGGGGCAGATTGAAGGTTATGCTGAGAATATGGAAGATTACTGGGGCAATATTCTTGACTACTACAAACAAATGTGGGATATGACAGAGGATTATGCGGAGCTTATTGAAGGCTTGTCAAGGACGTTTGACTCACTTCAGGCTAACCGCACTAATGAAATAATAAAAATTCTTACTTTGATATCTTCCATCTTACTTCCTCTTACATTTCTTACCGGTTTATACGGAATGAATCTGAATCTTCCGTTGCAACAAGACCCAAAATCATTCTGGATTGTTATAGGAGTTATGATATTTATTGCTTTGTCAATGTTCTTTTTCTTTAAAAAGAAAAAATGGCTGTAATTGTTTTGTCCTGTATCTTATCAGATTATTATATCTTTGCACAAAAGTTGAAAAAATCATTTGATGAAAAAAATATTAGTTATAGTCTTAGGCCTGATTGCCTTTACTTCATTCTCACAAGAGCTGAGTGAAGAGACAAAGCGTAAGTTTAGTTTTGGCATTGACGTATTCACAGACATCTGGCAGGATTTACCAAAAACAATTGAACCGGCAACAATAAACCAGGGTATTGATATTTTTGGCTCATACAATTACATTATTAATGATGGTAATTTCAGCCTGTCTCCCGGAATTGGCTTATCATATCATAATCTGAACAATAAATCGCTGACTATGACTGTTGACGATTCAACCATCTTTTATCCTGTTCCCGATTCAATTAATTTCAGAAGGACAAAATTCACCCTTGGATATTTTGATATTCCTATTGAACTACGTTATAAATCGAAAAACGATGTAAGATTTGCCATTGGAATTAAATTTGGATTTCTGATGACAGCTTTCACAAAATATAAAGGGGATGACTACCTTCCGAATGACAATAACAAGCTGGTTATTTATAAAAAGGCAAGAATCCCTAATGTTTCCAAATTCAGATACGGAGTCTCTATGAGGCTTGGATATAAATGGCTGAATTTTTGGGGATATTATCAACTTTCTTCAGTATTTGATAAAGGCAGAGGGCCTGAAATGTATCCCATTTCGATTGGTATTTCTTTGATGCCGTATTAGCCGTCGCTTTATGTCGCCCCACAAATCCGAAAGAGCCCAAAATACGAGACAGTGCCAATTTGAGGGCTGTTCCGGATTTTAGCAGTAGCCAGTGTGTAAGACTAATCTGGAACTGAATATTACCCGGATTTGCAATTCGGCTTAAAATCTAAAGTAATTTTTCAAAATATCAAAAACACACTAATCATTATCAAAAGTCCGGTAAAAAACCCCTTATAAACTTCTGATTGAGTATGTGCATTAAGGGTAAGCCGTGCATAACCAACTAATCCGGAAAGCAGCACTATCATAATGATAATATAAATCATATCAACGTTGAACCGGAGCGAAATTCCGATAAATACGCCAAGCATCCCCCCTATTCCAACCATATGTAGGCTTATTTTTTCTTTAAAATTAATTAGTATAGTTGCGATTATCGTAATTCCCGATCCAAGTAAAAAAAGAGGATACATCCGTGAGATATTCAATTGACTAACCATGTACCAGGAAAGGAAAATAAAGATAGCAGAAACTACCAGGGGCGAAAGTCTCTCATCACGGCTTTCCATTTTTAATGACCCAATCATTTTCCTGCGCAGCATAATCAATACAAATGACGCAGGGATCAAAAATGTTGTGATAAATATTATTCCAACTATCAGGTATTTAACCTGGTAAGGAATAATAATTGAGAAATAATAATTCAGGTTGAAGAGTATAACAAAAGTGTAAGTCGGTATTAGCAGAGGATGCAAAGCCACCGAAATTACTTTTGCAATTTTTTGTTCCATATTAAATCTCTTTTCTAAGTCTTGCAACCGGAATACTAAGCTGCTCTCTGTATTTTGCAACAGTACGGCGGGCGATGCTATATCCTTTTTCTTTTAGAATTTTTGTAAGCAGCTCATCGGTCAAAGGCTTACTCTTGACTTCATTATCAATGCAATCAGTAAGTATTTTTTTAATTTCGCGTGTAGAGACCTCTTCACCGTCTTCCTTCTGCATCGACTCAGAGAAAAAGCTTTTTAAAAGAAATGTTCCGAAAGGAGTCTGCACATATTTGCTGTTTGCAACCCGCGAAATTGTTGAGATATCAAGATTAACTATTTCGGCAATATCCTTTAGAATCATTGGCCGCAGTTTTATTTCATCTCCTGTCAGAAAATAACTCCTCTGGTAATTCATAATTGCATCCATTGTGGTATAAAGGGTGTTTTGTCTTTGTTTTATAGCATCAATGAACCATTTTGCTGAATCAATTTTTTGTTTTACAAATGTAAGTGTATCTCTATGCTTTTTCTTATCCTTACTGTTTGAATAAGCTTCAAGCATTTCAACATAGGTTTTATTAAGTCTTAATTCCGGTGCATTTCTTGAGTTAAGCTGAAGCTCAAGACCACCGTTATTATTGTAAATAATGAAGTCAGGAATAATATAATGATTTGTTTTCGTTGTTTCATTAAGTGAATTCCCGGGTTTAGGATTAAGCTTCAATATCTCTTCTATTGCCTCTTTCAATACCTCTTCTGATATTCTGGCTTTTTTAATTATTTTACTGTAATGCTTTTTTGTAAATTCATTGAAATGTCTTTCGAGTATTTGAATTGCCACCATAACAGCATCATCCGGGGATTCTATTCTTCTGAGCTGTAATAAAAGGCACTCCTGCAGATTTCTCGCTCCCACCCCTGGAGGGTCAAGCTCCTGAACAACCTTAAGTACTTCAAGTATTTTTTCCTTTGTGGTTTGAATATTTTGCGAAAAGGCAAGATCATCAACCATTGCATCAAGGTCTCTTTGAAGATAGCCGGAGTCATCAAGATTTCCAATGATTGTCTTTGCAATCATCATCTGCTCTTCATCAAAATCACGAAGTCCTAACTGGGAATGAAGCAAATCGTGGAAAGTTGTTCCTGACACAAAAGGAACTTCCTTCCGCTCATCATCTGGACTTGTATTATTTACACTAACCTTATATGTAGGAACATCATCATCATCCAGGAGATAATCATCGAGGTCAAACTCATCGTCCTTATTAAGCTCTTCAGCTTCCTCTGCATTTTCTGTTTCGCCAGTATCACCAGGTGTTGATTCATCAAAATCCTGAGTTAATTCAGCAAGGTCATCAGCATCATTAGTCTCTTCCAATGCCGGGTTCTCCTCAATCTCTTGCTTTATCCTCTGCTCAAGCGCCACAGTGGGTACCTGAAGAAGTTTCATCAACAGTATTTGCTGAGGTGAAAGCTTTTGTAGTAGCTTCTGTTGTAATCTCTGGCTTAACATGTCAGTTGTTTAATCATAGCCCCAATTTAATCGAACAAATATACAAATTTTTATTCATTATTGACCAACTTTTTATTAAAATTCTGCATTCTGCGGTGTTCTCGGAAAAGGTATTACATCTCTGATGTTTCCCATACCCGTAATAAATTGAATAAACCTTTCAAAACCAAGACCAAACCCGCTATGTGGCACAGAACCAAATTTTCTGGTTTCCAGATACCACCACATCTCCTTTTCTGGTACGTTCATTTCATTCATTCGTTTCACTAGTTTGTCATAATTTTCCTCTCTTTGTGATCCGCCAACTATTTCACCTATTTGCGGAAACAGTATATCCATTGCCCTCACAGTATTGTCATCATCATTCAGTTTCATATAAAAAGCTTTGATTACTTTCGGATAATCCGTAACAATAACTGGCTTCTTAAAGTGTTTCTCAACAAGATAACGCTCGTGCTCCGATTGAAAATCTGCACCCCATTCTTTAATCAGATACTGAAATCGCTTTTTCTTGTTTGGTTTTGAATTTCTAAGGATATCAAACGCCTCAGTATATGTAATTCTTTCAAAATCATTTTCAAGAACAAAATTCAGCTTTTCTATTAGCTCCATTCCCGAGCGGTCCTCCTGTTTCTTATTTTTTTCTTCATCAGCAAGACGCTTACTAAGAAATTCAAGGTCATCAGCACAATTGTCCAGGGCATATCTTATTAGATATTTTAGCATATCCTCCGCAAGGTCCATATCATCATTAATATCATAAAATGCGGCCTCCGGCTCTATCATCCAGAATTCGGAAAGATGACGTGATGTATTAGAATTTTCAGCCCTGAAAGTAGGACCGAAAGTATAAACCTCTGATAATGCCAGTGCTGCAAGCTCAGCCTCAAGCTGTCCTGACACAGTCAGATTAGTCTCCTTTGCAAAGAAATCCTGTTTGTAATCAATATCACCATCCTCATTATAAGGCAGATTCTTCATATCAAGAGTCGTAACACGGAACATCTCACCGGCTCCTTCTGCATCCGATGCCGTGATTATTGGTGTGTGAATATTAAAAAATCCCCTGTCATTAAAAAACTTATGAACGGCAAAGATCATTGCATGCCTGATACGAAAGATAGCACTAAAGGTATTTGTTCTGAATCGCAGATGTGCTTTCTCACGCAAAAATTCCAGCGAATGTTTTTTTGGTTGTAATGGATATTCATCGGGATCAGCTTCACCAATAATATTCAGAATATTAGCCTTGACCTCTACCTTTTGCCCACTCCCCGGTGACTCAATAAGTTCTCCTGTAACCTCAATTGCGGCACCGGTATGAATACGCTGAATAAGTTCTTCATTAATAATTTCAAAATCAACCACAATCTGAATATTCTTTATGGTCGAGCCATCGTTCAAAGCAATAAAAGCAACATTCTTGCTACTACGGCGTGTACGTACCCAGCCCATAACCTTTTTGGTTTCCCCAAACTCATTAGAGTCAAGTAAATCAATAATCTTAGTTCGTTTCAAGTTATCCATTTTATTCATTATCTGTTTTCAAATCTAAATGCTTTGCAAAATTAATGACTTTTTGGTTTCTATCCTGAAATTAAAAAAAATAGAAGGAGTAAAATGATTATAGTCTATCAAAAATTAACAACCAAAAGGGTGCAAATTCAAAATTAATTTTGAATTTGCACCCTTTTATTTTTCCTAATTAAGGTTAAACTCCTATTTTCGTTTATTTTACTAATTTTGCAAGTTCAATGGGTTATTATCTCGACATATTACCTCTTTCCGGCTGGATTGATACGCAAGGGTTTCCTCTCGTAATAAGCGGGCCTTGCAGTGCTGAAACGGAAGAACAGGTTTTAGCAACGGCACGAAAACTTGCGGAAGTTTCTCAGGTGAAAATATTCAGGGCAGGTATATGGAAACCAAGAACCAGACCGGGTGGCTTTGAAGGTGTGGGCGAAAAAGGTTTGGTTTGGTTAAATAATGTTAAGAAGGAGACCGGACTGTTGACTTCTGTTGAGGTTGCAAACCCTTTACACATTGATCAGGCATTAAAACACAAAGTTGATATTTTATGGATTGGAGCCAGAACGGTCGTCAATCCATTTTCAATTCATGAACTTGCCTCTGCTCTGAAAGGTGTGGATATTCCGGTTATGATTAAAAATCCTGTAAATCCGGATATTGATCTTTGGATTGGTGCTCTTGAACGATTCAATAAGGCCGGTATCTCAAAACTTATAGCCATTCATCGTGGTTTCTATTTTTTTGAAAAAAACCCATATCGCAATGCACCTATGTGGGAAATACCCATTGAGTTAAAACGTATTTTTCCGGAGCTTCCGGTTATTTGCGACCCAAGTCATATTTGTGGCCGGCGTGACACATTGAAGGAAGTTGCTCAGAAAGCCCTTGACCTTGAGATGAATGGTTTGATGCTGGAATCGCACATTAATCCAGATATTGCTTTGACAGACGGGAATCAGCAGGTCACACCCGGAAATTTAAAAAAGCTTCTTTCATCGCTTGTAATCAGAAAGCGAGAGGGTAATGTGGAGTTTGAAACGAAACTTGAAGAGCTGAGAACAGAAATTGATAAGCTGGATGCCGAGCTTTTAAATATTATCGCCAGGAGAATGTATGTTATTGACGAAATTGGCAAATATAAAAGCAATAACAACATTACCATACTTCAACTGGAACGATGGAATAAAGTTGTAATCAACAGATTAAGGACAGGAATCAAATCTGGGTTGAATAAGAAATTTTTACAGCAACTCCTTGAGGTAGTACACGAAGAGTCGATAAGAAGGCAAACAGAAATTTTTAATAGGAAAAATAACAGATAATCAATCAATTAGATATTATTATTTAGACGAAATAAAATATTTCTTTAATAAAACTTATGAAGTCTGAGATGTAGGTAGTATATTTGGCAGTTAAAATTTTAAAAATATGGCATTCAATTACGTTGTAACACTCGCATTAAGTCTTGTTCTGGCAATATTGCTTTACTATTTTGTCAGATATCGCCAGGAAAAAGAAATTTTCATTGGTCTGTTTCACAGTTTCCTCTGGGGACTGGCCAGTATTGTTATTGTTTTTATCTTTCAGACAATTGCATATTGGTATGGCCTTTCTAACCTTACAAACCTTAGAAGGATTTTCTTTTACTCATTCGTTATAAGTGGTTTTGGCTCTGAATATGGAAAATATCTTGTTTTGAGATATTTTGCTTTTCCGAAAAACAATTTTTACGGCCCGCTTGACTCAATCACATATTCGATTATGATTGCTCTTGGTTTCTCTTTTATGTCGAATGTGTTGTACTTCACGCTTCCTTTTTATGGGGAAGTTGATTTTTTCTATGCAATCACGATGGTTTTTGCAAATGTGGTTTTCGCCATAATCCTTGGGTTTTTTGTTGGTATGGCCAAATCACGTGAAAATAAATTTATTGATTCAATGACAGGCCTTTTCGGAGCGGTATTTTTCCACGCTTTATATGAGTTCTGTTTTAGAACCAATGATATTAAACTGTTGATTTTCTTCAGTATCGGGGCACTGATAGTCGTATTGCTTCTTTTCTATAAGGCAGTTGAAATTAATGTGGAATACAAGAGGATAAAGAAGTTGTAGTTTGGGTAGATTAGTACTTGAATGTTAGTAACACATTTTAAATACAGTACACAAGGTCGAAAGATCGAAACTGCCGACTGAAGACTGCTGACTGAAGACTGAAAATTGCTGACTAGCGACTGAAGACTGCCTTTAGCCCTTCTAAATTATCTTATAAATCTTTCCGGGCAAGCTTTTAATAACCCCTTCAAATTCAAGATTAAGTAATGCAGATGCCACTTTACTTGGTGTTAGTTTTGAATTCTTTACGAGATAGTCAATATTAGCCTGATTCATATCTTTCAGAATATCTATCAGGATTTTCTCATCATCTGAAAGCTCAATAAACAGTTTACGCTGTTTTGGCGGTTTTTTTGATTCAGTTTCCCAACACATCACATATTTTATGTCATCGGCAGATTGAATTAATGCAGCACGATTTGTTTTAATAAACAGATTGCACCCCTCTGAATATTTTTTGTCAATATCACCGGGCACTGCAAAGACATCCCTGTTATATGAATTTGCAATATCAGCAGTTATCAGTGCACCACCTCTTTTGGCTGATTCAACAACTACAAGTGCATCAACCATTCCGGCTATTATTCTGTTTCTCTGGGGAAAATTTTCTCTGTCGGGAATGGATTCAGACAAGAACTCAGTTAATATTCCGCCATCGTTTTGCATTTTTATTGCTAAAGATTTATTATCATAAGGATAAATACGATCAAGACCGTGGGCTACAACTCCGACCGTTCTGAGATTATTTTTTAGTGCTGCTTTATGGCTGCATGTATCTATTCCATAAGCCAGTCCACTTACAACAAGAACACCAATATCTGCAAGACCCTCGACAATTTTTTTGCAACTCTCTTTGCCATACTCAGTTGCTCTTCTTGTCCCCACTATCCCAACAACTTTTTCCGCATTTAAATCGGCATTCCCCTTATAATAAAGAAGAATGGGACTGTCAATGCAATGTCTCAATCGCAATGGATACTCTTTATCTGTATAATAAAGAGACTGAATATTGTACTTTT
>JAUVIX010000209.1 GCA_030592565.1 Chlorobiota bacterium | reverse complement strand
CGTGAAGCCAAAAAACTGTCAGGAACAGAAACCTGGAAAACCGTTGGTGCAGTAAACTGCTCATCCAGACTCATAAGCTGATGAAGAAGTGTGCTGCCCGTGCGCCAGTGCCCTACAATAAAAATGGGATTATCAGGAACAGGATGATCTTCGAGTATTTTGCCAAATTTCCGGTTTTCATACCTTTTTAGGAATGATGCCCATACTCCGTTTTGTAGTAAAAATAATATCCTGATCAGATAATTGGGATAGAGAGAAAAGCCGTATCTCCTTAGGAGCTTAATGAATTTTCCTAGTGTTATTCCTGCCAAAAAATATGAGTGGTTCATCCAGAGTTTATCTGTTAATATTTATTGTTTTTAAAAATCGGTTGAATCAAGTACGGTAAGAGAGTATAGACTCGTATTATTTTCATTAAACCCTTTCCCCTCTGTTTTCAACCTTTCAGGAGTTTCACCGTACCGGCTTCCGTTCACCTGAAAGGTTTTCCCAATCCACCGATTCAACCATTATGCCTTTCCCCCTTTTTCTTTAATCAAAAATTCAGCAATAGTATCAATGGATTCGAGCACGTGTCGTGCAAGATTCTGGTCTGTAATTCTGACCTTATAATATTTCTGGATTGTCATTATCAGTTCAATGGCATCAATTGAATCCAGCCCCAGAATATTATCTTTAGCAAACAGAGGTGCACTGTTTTCAATATCATCAGGCTTTATATCATCTATATTGAGTGATTGTAGTATTACCTCTTTAATTTCAGTTTTCAACCCGTCAATTTCAACCTCAGTCATTGTTCAATCCAGTTTTGTTATTTTACTAGCTTATACAAGTCGGTAAAAAACAGGTGCTCTTCATCTGCCCTGTCATTGATCATATTACTCAATTCTTTCAGCCTTTCGGGCCCCAGATCACGATTTTTACCAATTTTGGCTGCAAAGTAAGATATATTTCTCCAATTATCTCCAATTTCCATCATTCTCTTCGACATATCTTTAAAACTATTTTCATTTAGCTTTTCGGAAGCCTCTTGCAGGAAGGTGGCGAACAGGTATCTGTACCCGGCTCCTCCCGTTCCCTGATCTTCGAGGAGGAGGGTTATTTTCATAATTTCGTGCGACAGATGATCAATATCACGGGCAATTTTTGGCCAGCCAACCACTTTTTTCGCAAACTTACGCATTCCTTTAATTCCGAGGAATGGAACAGGCAGTTTGGTCATATTGTAAGCAGATTTTTTTATTCCTTTTATTATTCCTTTATCAAGGTCAATATTATCCGGGATATATTCAGGATAAAACAAAAATCCTTTGGGAGCCATAAACCCATTGACAAACCTTGCTTTCGACATTCTGCTCATTGCAATTTTAGCTTTCTCCGGGAAATAACTGTCGCTTACAAGATAATTTGTTTCATTTTTGCCGATAATTGTAACAAAATGAACATTTATGTGAACCCGTTGCCATTCGGGAAGGTAATCCATATAATAGAAATCTACCTGTACAGCGGTTGGAATGTTGTTACTAATCAGGTCATTCAAATATTTCTCACCTTTCTCTTTCAATTTAAAAGACGCAGTGTGAAATTTCACCCCGGTATTCTTTCCAAAATTCTTTCGTATTGAACCTGGCTTGTTTCTTACAATGAAGGTCGGGAAAGGGAAGTTGGAGGATTCGAAATATCCAAAAAATATATTGCCCGATATTCCAAAGACCATTGGCTCTGAAATATCCAGTCCATTATGATTTAGAAGCCCGGTTAAGGTTCCCGACTCACAGTGGGCACCCATTTTATGTTCAAAACTAATCTCTTTCATAATAACTAACTGAATCCGACATTTACTTTGATATCTTATGTCATTTCTACTTTTGAGATAACAAAATATGGATTTTGAGTTTCTATTCGTTTAATTAATATTTTATTCGATTCGTCCTGCTTTGAAAGCATTAACTCAAACAGGGCTGCTACAGGAATATCAAAAGCATCGGCATATTTTTTTATTTGTGATAGCTTGAGTTTGCTGAAGTTTTTCATTTGAAAATGCTTTTTGAGTTTTCGCCTTCTCACTCCGGCTCTTGAAGCCAGATCACTCTCACCAAAACTTTGAAGGATCATATAATAATAAACCGGACTGATTTCTCCCTTTTTAAGCTGCTCTCTCAACGATTTCTCCCACTTTTCGATCTTTTCAAAATAATCATCAAGGTAATTTTTAGCCATAAATGAACCGGTTAATAACGGCCCAAAGGAATCATCATCCTTTTCGACATACAACACAAGTTGATGAGGTTTGAATTCTACATATATATCTTTCTCTTTCATCTGCTTAAAATTATATAATGTAATAGCTTCATATACATTTCAAATACCCTTTTAGATTTTGAATAGGTTTACCTTCTGTCACCTGCCTCCAAGTGAGGAGACAGCAAAATTAACAAGTTTTTTTAGAATTGAAAATCATCACGAAATAAAATGGCTTTTTATATCAATTATTTCCAGAAAGAGATAGGTTTGTTGCACACATTCTATGTCGGCTTAGTATGAATTCCTGTCATTTCAAAGCTATCATCCCAAAGTCTTTGCTGAATCTCTGAATCGTATGATATTACAGCCGCGTGTGAAGGTCTTTTGCTCACAAAGTATTTTCCGGTTACATTGTCCACATCAGTTGATGTTGCAAGATAAACAGATGTTTCCGCTCCCTGCTTTAGTGAGCCGCCACCCATTCCCCAGCCTGCGTGCAGAAGTTTAGTGCTTATGACACCCGGATGGAGACAGTTTGCAGTTACATTTGTTTCAGAAAGCTTTTCGGTAAGATGGAAAGTAAACAGAATATTGCAGAGTTTTGAACTGGCATAGGCTGTGTATCCGTCAAAGAATTTTTCACCTTGCAAGTTGTCGAAATCAATGTCCGACGAATGAGCCATTGATGAGACAGTAACAATGCGGCCCTGATCAGACTGCTTTATTGTGTCGAGCAACAGATTTGTAAGAAGGAAATGAGCAAGATGGTTAACAGCAAAGGTTATTTCAAATCCGTCTTTTGAAAGTTCTCTCTGGCTGCTAAAAACTCCTGCATTGTTGAGCAGAACATCCAACATATCATATTTTGAGTTGATCTCAGCAGCAAGGTGTCTGACATTCTCAAGTGATGATAAATCGGCTACCACAAAGTTAATATCACTGTTTCCGGTTTGCTCTTTTATTTCATTAAAAACGGTTTTTACCCTTTGCGGATTTCTCCCGTGGATAATGACTTTATGGCCCATTGAGGCAAGTTCGAATGCCGTTTGCTTGCCTATTCCATCTGTCGAGCCTGTGATTAGAATGATTTTTGTTTCCATATTTTAGAATGACGGCTTGTATGTAGAATTGCCAATATTTCAATAGCCTTATCTGTAATTCTATAGTGGATACCAAAGGAAAACTTTTTTAAATAACTGACTCGTGTATTTCTATATTTTATCTGAAAGGCAAAAGGGTTTCCTTCGATTAACTTAAGCTCTGTGTATAAACTTTCTAGAAAAATATCTGTAATATTTGAAGAAACTTCATCATAATAATCAACGATTTGTTGAATATCATCCTTTGCCGTTAGTTGAATACTCAGAACAAGCATTTATGGTCTTTTGATATGTACTTTTAGTTCATCGAGGCTAATAAAATTTTCAGGATTGCTATCAGCCTCTCTAATACGCTCATCTATAGTCATTTTATGGCTGGTACTCAATTCGGACTTTTGAAGATTTTCTAATAGATACAGTTGAAAATCATCTAATGATTTGAAACGTTTTTTATTTAACTTGATATTTTCATCAAAATATATAGTTGTCATCGTGTGTTGTTTTAATGCAAAGATATGTTTTTTTCAGAACATATTGTTTACTTTTGGAATCAAATACTTTATAATGAGCTTATCTGTCTTTTCCGATGAATATTTTATGAAAGAGGCTTTGAAAGAAGCCCGGATTGCTTTTGAGGGTGATGAGGTTCCGGTTGGGGCTGTCATAGTTTGTAACGAGAGGATCATAGCCCGTTCCCATAATCTTTCCGAAAGGCTAATCGATGCGACAGCCCATGCGGAGATGCAGGCCTTCACTTCCGCATCCAACTATCTAGGTGCAAAATTTCTTGATGAATGTACGCTTTATGTAACTGTTGAACCCTGCGTTATGTGTGCCGGGGCTGCATACTGGACAAGGATAAAAAAGATAGTTTATGGCGCAAGAGATGAAAAAAGAGGTTATTTAAATCTTACGGATAATCCTCTTCACCCGAAAACAGAGGTTGTTTCAGGAGTGCTTGAAAGTGAATGTTCGGAATTGATGACGAGGTTTTTTAAAGCGAAAAGAGTGGAGTGAATATTCTGTGAATCAATAATCTTATTCCAAAAACAACTGATTTCCCCGGAAACTAAATGTCATAATAAAATATAGCATTGAAAGTATTGACAATGAAATGATGATGAAAATATAACCAATCCCGATATTTTCAATATCAATCCCAGTACCAAAAGGTTTGCACGCACTATTCCCCTCTGTGGGCTGGTATGAGCGATGGCCGAGAGGGGAGTGTGATGGCATTGAGGTGGAAAGGGGTGTGTCAAGAAAAGTTCCGGAATACTTTGACTGAAGAAGCTTTAGCGAAGTCTGGACAGCCGATTGAGCTGATGTTAAAATCCAGAACAACCTGAAAATAAAAAATTCCGACTTAAAAGGCCGGGATTTTAATGTTGTGACATTAACCTCTACTGAATAATCTTTTGAAATTCAGGATTGTCAAAATATTTTATAAACTCTCTGTCTTCGGCTGCCTTGCTTTTGCATTTTGGGTGCATCTGGAGTGCTTTTCCGAGATATTCATAGACCATTTTGTCGTTTCCTGTCCTTGCTCCGTAAATGGCAAGCATATAATAAGTTTTAGGATTCTCGGGTGAGCATTTAAGGTTTTTCAGTGCCTCGTTCATATTCCCTGCCAAAACCTGCGCCAGTGCTACATTATGTCTGCAACTGATACCCTTGAAATATGTCAGTGCTTTCTGATATTCACCCTTCTGGATCATCACAATACCAAGGTTATAATTCTCATTCTCACCGTGCATCTTGGCAGCTGTAAAATATTTTTCAGCTTTAGCCCAGTCATCTCTGTGGCAAGCAACAACACCCAGATTATTTTCAATCATTCCATTATTTGATGCAAGTTTTTGAGCCTGTACGAGGATATTCTCGGCTTCATCAATATTGCCAAGATTTATCGCTTCAGCAGCAGCATTGTTATATGTTTTCCAGTCCCTGTATCTGTGAGTAAAGGCCTCTTTATAGATGTTAAATTTAGCCTGATGGTCGGTTGTAAGAGTAGCAGCGTGCAACAATTCAGGATATGTCAGAGAATCCGGGCTTGTTACAGCAAGTCTTGCAATCTCCTTATCAGGACGTTTCGGCTCATAAAAATTAACGATTATCTCTGCACGACGGAGTGGAGGAAGAATCTCATCTTCAATTTCGCTGTAAATCTGTGTCATATTCCTTATCTCCTGCTCACGTTTTGAAGCATCTGTTTGGGAATTTACAACATTCAATATCATCGATTTATCCTTGATGTTTGAAGACCTTACACCATTCATAAAGCCATCCCAGTCTTCACCGTTACCTTTTGAATTATATACAACATCTTTGTCAACTTCTTCCGGGTCAACTCCTTGAACATCAGCTCTGTTTTTGCCTGTGCTATTTATTTTCTTTTCAATATACTTTTGTGCTGTCTCTGCTCTTCTGTCGGATAAGTCGTCGTTGAAATCAATCTCACCTTCTGGCGATGCCCAGGCACTGATGTTAATGTCTTTGATGGCCCAACCCTTATTCAGGAATGTGTCCAGACTATCAATATCATTTTTTGCACTTTCCGATTTATTAAGTTTGCAATTGAAGTTTAGGTTAGCCATATTTACCTTAAAGAAAACGGTAGCTTTTTTAGGAATTATTGTCACCTTCTCATATCCGGAAGGAGCATAACTCAGATCTTCATCGTGAATAATCTTTTTGTAAGTTGTGATTATTCCGTCAGCCAGTTTCACTGGATCGGTTTCAATAACTTTTTTGCCTTTTGTGATGGAAGCTTTAACCCATAGTTCGGAAGCTCTCATATCATCATTATAGTCAAACTCCTCATTATATGTAAATGAACCGCCTGTTTTTGAATTGATTACAGTACCTTCACCTTCGGTTTTCTCTCCTCTGAGAACAAATTTTTTCAATTCCTGAGTTTTACCATCATACTGAATGTATGGATGAAACTCCACAACAGCTTTTTTGTGGAATGATTTTTCGGGAATTGTTCCGTTTACTGTGAAAGCAACTTTGCCTCCTTTGGCCTCAAGGACTTCCGGATTTACCGAATAACTATCCGGTAATTTTGTTGAAACACAACTGCTGACCAGTAAAATTACTGATGCAATTAACACTAAATTAACAAGATAAATTCTTTTTTTCATAATATAATTTTATGTTTAACACATACATTTCTTAGCGCAACAAATGTATGTTTATAATTGCCCTCAAAATCCTATTGTTAATATCTTTTTAATAAAAAATATGTTGTAGTTTTACGACTTCATTTATCGAACATAAAAACTCCTAAAAATGACAAAAAAATTTTTCTTTTCTATTCTGTTTCTCTTTTCGGGTTATTTGCTTTTTGCGAATCCTCAAATAAGTGAACTTATTAAAAATTCCGGTGGGTCTGAGGATTACCCCGGTAAACATAAACTAACAATTTTTGATAGTACAAATGTTGACATGCAGGAATCTGGACT
>JAUVIX010000043.1 GCA_030592565.1 Chlorobiota bacterium | reverse complement strand
TTTGCCGGAGATGCTTTTTTATGCGTTTGGTAAAAATTAATATCAACCTTGGGAGTAATTATTTTTGAGAAATCAATATTGACAAGTTCCCCCATTCTTTTATGTAGCACAGGATGCTCAATAAGGATTTCGGGTATAACAACTTTATCTGTTAACTCCCTGATCTCGCTTTTTTGATAATAGGAAGCCTGACTAAATCCCTCAATTCTAATTTTAGTGTCATTAACTTTGTGTCTAACCTCTTTAATGGAAATCTTTGTCTTACTATTCGACAGAATAAGGTCTGAAATTGTAACATCAGCCTTGTGCATCTGCTCGTGTGCAGAAAAAGAGACTCCTGTTGCCGGTTTTGGCACGTTCTCATACCATGTAGCAGAAATATTTTCGGTCTTTATCACTGTTGTATCCTTATCCGATTCAAACGTAATATTTATCTTACCATCATTCAGCATTATATACTCGTTGAAGAATGAGAACGGAATATCACAGGTTAAAGGCTTGGCTTTTTTGTCCTTTTTCTTTTTGTGATGTATTAGGAGGTTGATATTCGGCTTGTCAATTACCATAGATGAGAAGCTCATTGGGTGGTATAAATATGCATGAAAATCAGGCCCTAGAATGTCAATTCTGGGAATATGGGCATGGAACTCACTTTTTTTATTCCCATTGGCTGTTTTGCCTGGAATGCTAAGAAGAAAGGAGTTGATAAATGATACTTTATCAAGCTTTGAGTCAATTATAATAGTATCATATTTCATTGAAATATCTTTTGATCTGAAATTCGTCTGTTTTAACAATAACCGTACAGATTCGACCGAGATTTCACTGTTATATCTGGCGTCATTTTTGTCGAATTTTGTATTCCTGATCTGTAAAGCAAAATTACTTCTGAAAATTGTTTCATTAAAAGTACTGTTTATGTCAATATTCCCTTTTGAACAAGTGATATTATCAATATTTACCTTTTCCAGATGGTTTCCTATTCCCCTTGCTATCTCCTGTCGTAATAATTTGAAGTTAAGACTGTCATTCTTTGTGCTCTTTGAATGTGAGAAAACAGTATGACTAATGCCCGGTTTATTTATAATGAGGGTTTTTGCTATAAATTCTTTATTGTTTATGACCCTCCTGATATCAAAGCCAGTTATACCAAACCCGGAAAGTGATATGTCGGTATTGTCTTTCCTGTCATTTAAAAAATTAAATCCTGAAATATTCAACCCGTTGTTGTCTAACTGACAATTATTTATTTTTAAAAAGAAATTTGCGTCAGGTGAAAATTCAAGATTGTCAAAACTTGAATTTATTTCTTTGTAATTGATGATTTTGGAATATTTCGAGGCATCGGTAAAAATTGTCAATTCCGTCGTTGAGAAATTTACTTTGTTTACATTCAGAAAATTTGTGTCTGCATTGGAAATCTGTACATTTCCGTTCCTGATATCTACGATGTCGAAATTCAATTTTGTAGATAGTTTGAAAGATGGATTTTTCCCTTTTTTAATTCCAATCTTTGAAAGATTACTTATGTTGGCTTTCCAGTTATTAATATAGACTGATATGGCTTCACCGTCTTCTGCTATTAATGTTTCCGGAGTCAGGTTATTAAATGTAGCTGATTCTATTCTAATATCACATTGTGCAATGGTGTCACTTTGGGAAGAGGAGCAATTTGCTTGTACAACAAGATTCCTAAGATGAGTTATTGAACCCCGGCCAATATAAATCAGGCTGTCATACCTAAATTCAATTTCAGGTTTGGATAATCTGGTGTAACCATTCTGGGATGAGATGTTTATGTTGTGAATAAGATAATTGTTTGTAATGCTTGAGAATGTACTGGTATCTATTTTAATACTGCCCAAAGAGAGATTTTCAATTTTAATCAACTTTGAAGTATCAAGGTCATTATTAATGGATTGATATGCTATGTTATCAAAAATTACAGAGTCAATTTTATATTTCGGGAAAAATGAAAAGATATTAAAGGTGTCTGATTTTGAAACAATAGAATCTGCTGAGGAATTTGTAATACTAAACCTTGATTCTGTAATATCAGCCTGGCTGACCCGGATATTTCTAATATGGAAGTCTGTTTGCTGTAAAATGTCTTTAAGAATAACTCCTTCGATTTCAAGAATATTGGTTGATGCGCTATAGAGCACAGGATTAGTGCTGTCAGGCTTTTTTAATGGAGTGAGTCTAATTCCTTTGAAAGTAATATCCTCAAGCTTTGTGTCAATTATAAATGATTCAACTCTCGACTTGTATAAATTAGAAATATTCTCAACTCCTGCAAGCTCAAGCCGTACTTTAAAATTAAGTAATTGATCGCTACTATTACTTTCAGCTTTAAAGCTATCTTGTTGAAGGTCAGTAACCAAAAGGTTAAGTCTTTCGATGCTGGTCTTTCTATTATTTTTGTCGGTAAAGACAAAACCTCCCTTTTTAATTTCAAACTCATCAATATGAAACAGAAATTCAGTTTTCTTTTGCTGCTTTCCCTTCTTAAACATATCTGAGATTGACTGATGACTTGTCAAATCATTTTTAAACTCAGTTTCATCCTTATTCATCCATAATTCCGGTGAATCCATCACTATTTTATGTACGGTCAGTTCATTATGAAAAAGGAGGTTTATCAGGCTGATATTTTCAATAGTAAAAGTGTTAAATGAAAGTTTTGTTAAAAATACTGCAGATGCAGAATCATAAACTACATTATCAAATGAAAATGAGACTGAATCGAAGGAGATAACCCTTGTGAAAATATTGGTATGTGATTCGGAGTAATTAAAAGAAATTGTGTTATTGCTTTTTTTGGAAACTCCTGATTTGACCAGCGGTCCCAGAACCCAGGGTATTACAGATATAGCAATTATCAGTAATGCAATTATAGGGATTAATATTTTAAATACTGTTTTCAATTCAGATATCTGATTTCTATGGCAAATGTATACAAAAAACTGAATAAGTTAAAAATCAATAATTATGATTCATTGAATATTAATATTTCTATTTTTGCATTTCAGGAGGTAAATCCTTATTTTATGTTTACAAGAATATTTATTTTATGGGTTATCTTGTTGATTACAAGTGTGTACAGTCTCAAAGCACAGCTTGTTATTAGTGGCAAGGTAACAGACAAGGATACAGGAGTGACACTTGTCGGGGTGAATATTTTTCTCCCTGATTACTCAAAGGGAACAGTTTCGGATAAAAATGGTGATTATGCTATCAAAGGGCTGCACAAAGGAGAAGTGATAGTAAATTATTCTTTCATGGGGTATAAAACTGTTATTAAAAAAGTAAAGATTGACAGCCTGGATATTACTATGAATATTGCATTGCAATATGCGGTTATTCAGGGAGATGAAGTTGTTGTAACCGGAACATTTGCAAGTTCACAGCATGAGAATGTGATGAAAATAAGCACAATGAATCCCCGCCAATTCCTTCAGTCAGGGACTCCTTCATTTATTGAAGCGATGAAACAAGTTCCAGGTGTTGACATCATCTCAAAGGGCCCTGGGGTTGGAACGCCTGTTATACGTGGACTTTCATTGAGTAATATTTTATTTCTGAATAATGGAATTCCAATGCAGAATTTTCAGTTTTCGGAAAATCATCCTTTTTTGGTCGATGATAATGGTGCCGAAAGGGTAGAGGTTATAAAAGGCCCTGCATCTTTGCTATATGGGTCAGGGGCAGTTGGTGGAGTTATAAACATTATAAAACAGCCGCCTTTGCCGGAAGGTAAAATAGCAGGCGATTTTGGAATTAAGTATTTCAGTAATACCCGGGGTTATACATCTTCACTTGGTGTCAGCGGAACGAACAATAATATTTCCTGGGGAGCCAGGGGTGGATTGAGTTCCAATATGGATTATTTTGACGCCAATTATTCAAGAGTGCCGAACAGCCGATTCAATCGTGAAAATGCAAAATTTAATGTGGGAATTATTAGGCCAAACGGCTCATTCCGTTTTTTTTATGATTATAACAGGGATAAGCTTGGCTTGACAGTAAAGCCTTCTTTAGGACTTGTTACAGAAAATGGCAGGAAGAATGATGTCTGGTACCAGGGCTTGACAAATCACCTTTTTTCATCTATAAATAAAGTTTTTGTCGGAGCTGTCAAAATTGATCTGAATTTGGCGTATCAAATCAACACCCGCAAACTGTTAGGCTCGGAAATGACCCCGGAATTTACTCTCGTTGATATGGCATTGAAAACCTTTTCTTACCGGATTAGTGCAACCACTCCATTGAATGATAAGGTGAAATTCATTAGTGGAATTCAGGGAATGAATCAGAAAAATAGAAATTTTGATGCCCCTGATCGTGTTGTCCCAGATGCCACAATAAATGATTTCAGTGTTTTTGCTGTATTCCAGTTTGATATTTCCAAAAAAGTTATGCTCGAAACAGGTTTAAGATACGATTATAGAAATATTAATGTTCCTGAACAGAATAATGGCACACCATCAAATCCGGAGATTTTGGATTCTTTTGATAATAATTATAATAATGTTAATGGTTCTGTAGGGAGCGTTTATTCCATAAATGAGAAGATACATTTCAGAATTAATTTTGCATCTGCTTACCGGAGCCCGAACCTTGCCGAACTAACCCAGGATGGAATGCACGGCACAAGATACGAGCAGGGAAACAGGAACCTGAAGTCACAGCAAAGTCTGGAAGGAGATTTAAGTTTCCATTTACACACCGACCACACTACTCTGGATATTTCCGGCTTTTATAATGATATCTTTAATTATATTTATCTTGCGCCAACATTGGACACAACTGCAGATGGCTCTAAGATTTACAGATACGATCAACAGAATTCTTTTCTATATGGTGGTGAGATATTGATTCATGTACATCCGCACCCCCTCGATTGGCTTCATATTAAGGGAACCTGGGCGTATGTTGTTGGGAAGTCGGAAGCCGGAGAATACCTGCCGTTTATTCCTGCACAAAAGGTAAATCTGGAACTTGAACTCCAAAAGAAAAAATGGAAGGGATTGCGAAATTTGTTTTTTAGGGTTAACGGCAATTTTGTTCTGAAACAGAATAAGCCTGCTCTATCTGAAACAATGTCACCAGCTTATACTTTGCTGAATTTCGGTATTGGAACCCAGATTAAAGTTGCAAATCAGTTATTATCAGTTGGGCTATTTGTAAATAATATCCTTGATGAAGTTTACATCGACCATCTTTCAACCCTGAAAGACCTTGGGATGAATAATATGGGCAGGAATATTACCCTTTCTGTGAAAGTTCCATTTGGGTTGAAAAACTGATTTCTATTTATTAGTCGCCCTTAACCAATCGTCTTCAACTCCTTATCCAAATTATCCTTAAACTCAGGCAGTCTTGCCTGGTCACAATGTTTGGAATAAACTCCTGCAAAATCAATCATTTTACTTTTGTAATACAGAAAAGTCAGAAAGCTGTCGAATAGATTAAAATCACAGTTCTTTTTGATATCTTCAATAATTTTAAGATATTGGTCAAAATCAACCAGTTTCGGAAGAGTAATAAAGAAACGATTCTCATTATTATTATCCTGAAAAATGCCTTTGCTGACTTGTTTGTACTCAATGTACTTTTTAAACTGAATATCACTTGTATATTGCTCTACCTTTTTATTCTTAAGTATAATATTTGCAACAAAACTAACTAATTATTGAACCTATGCAAATGAATTTAATATATTGTTAAAAAATAGTTGTTAAAAAGTTTTTGTTTTGTAGATGTTTATATTTGGAATTCCAGTGTATTTTTACCCAAATTTTCAAAAATTCCGATATGTCGGTTGCCATTAATAAAAAGCGGAGAAAGAAAATCAAATACAAAAAACTGGTTTTCAAGCTAAGTGCTAAACAGAAGAAATCTCTTGAGAATTATTGTAAGGCGCGAAAGACAACGCCCACGAAACTCATAAAAAAGTCTATCAATAGGTATATAAACGGGTTTGATGAGTCGGTTCCCGAGGAGTATTTTAAGTCGGAGCGCCAGCTTGATCTTTTCGGTGATGACGAAAACTAGATCGTAAATGCGAAAAATATACACAATAGGAGAGACTGTATATGATATTGTCTTTAAAAGTGGAAAGCCGGTTACTGCAATTCCTGGTGGTGCAATGCTCAATAGTTCGGTAAGTCTGGGACGACTAGGATTGCCTGTGTCTTACATAACCGAATTGGGGAACGATGAAGTTGGTAATATGATTTTTGATTTCCTGAACAATAATGGCGTTGAAACCTCTTTTGTTTATCGTTTTGAAGATGGTAAAACGGCTCTCTCTCTTGCTTTCCTTGACGAAGATGAAAAAGCCTCTTATTCGTTTTATAAGCAATACCCTGAAAAAAGACTTGCTTCCGGTATCCCTGGTCAGGGAGAAGATGATATTGTTTTGTTCGGTTCATTTTTCTCTTTGTCTGATGAAGTAAGAGTGCCTTTGTTATCTTTTATTCGTAAGGCAACCGGAAATAGCTCAATTGTAATTTATGACCCAAATTACCGAAAGCCTCATGGCAGCGAATTGCCACATTTGAAAGATTATTTGAAAGAGAATATTTCATTTGCCGATATTGTCCGTGGATCTGATGAAGATTTTCGATTTATTTGCGGAGCGAAGAATGCGGATGAGGCATTTGATTTTGTAAGGAATAGTGGATGTAGTATTCTTATCTTTACCACAGGTGATAAAAATGTCGAGTTCAGGTCGGAGAAGCTTTCGTTTTCAGTTCCCGTACCTGAAATAAATATTGTTAGCACAATAGGTGCTGGTGATAATTTCAATGCAGGGATAATATCTGGTTTGTTTAATAGCAGGATTGGTATCCAAAATCTTAATGAAGTTGGATTGGATTTATGGCGTTCAATAATAGAAATTGGCATTTCGTTTGGAAGCAATGTTTGCGGAAGCTATCAGAACTATATTTCTACTGAGTTAGCTGATGAAATTAGAGGTTCTGAAATTTGATAAACCTGAATCAATTATTTTCCGGAAGTTGCAGAAACACACTCTTACCCTTTTTTCTTCTTTCTCCTTTTTAGATATTGATAATCAAAATAGTAAAGCACCTTAATCGAAAAGCTGTTGGTGGCAGGTGATTGCAGGGTATTTCCAATATTTCTGAAATAGTTTGATTCCATTTCATTCAAGATAGAGTTAATAATCTTTGGTTCTTCATAAGTAGTAATTGCATTTTTCCAAACAATGTTAATCTCACTACCGGGGGCAAAGTTCCAGATATAAATCATATCAATATTGAATGCATTGAAATTGAAGTCATTAATATTATTGTAATCAGATGGTAGTAATCCTCCATCATCTAAAAGGTCGTAATAGTCGTTATACTTCACTGTAATCCAGTAGTGCCGTAATCTGAGGCTTATTGAAGATAAGGCGTTAAACTTATAATTTACCTCAAAAAGGTTTTCCCAGGTGTCGATATCTCTTTTGCCGAAAATAATAACTTGATTCCCGTTAGTACCGGTAGTGTCATCTACATATCCAATACTGTTAATACTATAGGTGTAGTCTGTTTCCAGAATCATCATAAGTTTGTCATTCACTCTAAAGCGAGGTTCAGCATTTATGGAGTATGTGCTTTGATTATATCTTGCTGAATACCTGTAATTTCCTCTCAGATCAATAGCAAATTTCTTTCGGTAATCAGGTGAGATGCCCATATTTATTCTTAATCCCGGTGGACTGACATAATATCTGCCTTCAACACGAGGCTCATAAAAGTCGTATGAATCAACCGGTGTGCCGCTTATTCTGAGCCATGTTGTTAAAAAATTTGTGAATCTTGCATTTGAAGAAATACCCAGATCAAATTGTGTAAACTCACGGGGATTGTAAAGGCTCCTATACTCAAACCAGGCATGCGCACCTAAATCAAGGAAAATCCCAAAAGGTTCATAAACCCTGTAACCAAAAGATAATTCATCGGATATTGAGTTGTTATGTCTTAGGAAGCCCATATGATTTGGATTATAATTATCGTCAATAAGCTCATGGCTTAAATCAAAGGTGAAGCTCCCGCTGACTTTGCCCGCACTTAACGAATAAGTGTAACCAAATTCAGGGTGAAATCCCGAATTGTAAATCTGGCTGATACTTCCTTGTCCCTCAATAGCATATTTGTTTGTATTGTTGTTTAATTTAAATTCCGTACTGCTAACATTTGCAGAAAAACCCGCATCCGGTTTATATACATTTGTATTATAAAGGCTTACATATGAGTTGTTTTTAAATGACTGGTCCAATACAACCATATTATAATTTGTATAAGGGTCAGTCAGGAATTTTCTTGCTGAGTTGTTGGTAGTATCAGTTATTGTTGCCCAGGTATTTGCTGTAATACCATTATAAATTCCAACCGCAAGATTGTTGGTCGTTTTGCCTGTTATCTTTACGGCATTAATCAATTGGTTGTTTGGTGGGTTATCAGTTACTTTTTCATTTTCATCTGCATCAAGGTAAGCATTATAATATCCTGAAGGAGTGGAACCTATTCTTCTTGAATAGAAAACGTCTCCTTTATCGAACAATTCGGTTCCTTCCATAAAAAATGGCCTTCTTTCATCATAGTAAACTTCAAAAGGGGAGAGGTTGTAAATTTCATCATCAGCCTGAACCTGACCAAAGTCAGGTATAAGAGTCATATCAAGAGTGAAACTTTCATTAATTCCGTATTTCACATCCAATCCGTAGTTATATGAATATCCCCAGGACTCACTATGCGGATTTTTTTCAATATATCCGGAAAGATAGGGCACAAACGACAATCTTAATGGTGGCGAAATATCCCTTATTCCCTCCAGAACGCCAGCCTGAAGATTAATGCCTTCTATTTTTCTGTCGATAAAATTCCACGAATCGTGTTCTTTGTACCTCATTATATCACGATAAATCTGTAATCCCCAGGTTTGCACCTCCTTTTGTGGGAACCTGAGTTCTGAGTATGGGATTTTGTATTCTACTATCCATCCGCTATCCATAATTTTTACTTCGCTTTTCCAGACAGCATCCCACGAATCATCCTCATCATCATCCGACAGCGATTTAAGGTCGATCTGCACACCTCTTGAGGTAACCAGAAATCCGTATGCCGTTAAGTAGTCGTTGTAGCAATCAATATAAACTCCGAAATAGTCTGAAATGCCAATATCATCTCTTTCGCTCAACTCTGTTAAAATGCTGTCAGGATGAGGATCATAAAGCATTGCTCCAACATACAGTGCAACGTCATCATACGCAAACTTAACTTCGGAATTTAATGATGATTTTTTTCCGTTATATGGCCTGTATTGTATAAAGTCAGTTGCAGCCGGAATACCTTTCCAGGCTTCATCATCAAGAGATGCATCTATTTTCGGGGGGGTAGTAATTCTTACAGCAGTTATTTTTTTCTTTACCCCCACTTGTCCTGCAACATTGTTTGACAGATAAAGGCAAACTAAAATAATTACAATGAATTTTATATCAAATATTACAATCTTCATTTTTCAGAGTTCCTGCTGCAAAGAAAGACAGATTTTGTCATTTCACTATTTAAAATCAGTCTAAATTAGGCCCTGTTAATAAAAACCTACCAACAGTACATTCACATTTTATACTTTTAATGCCCATTAGAGTTGAATTTTAATGCATTAGTTATGAGAAAATCCATACTCCTTTTTATCCTGTTTTCTTTTTTGATATCAGGTAGTTTTCTTTATTCCAACGGAGACGATTCCGGTAAGAATAATTCATTGACGAAAGAAGAAATTGCAGCTGGATGGCAGCTTCTGTTTGATGGCAAAACAACAAATGGCTGGCGTGGCTTTGAAAAGAGCACTTTGCCTGAAGGCTGGAAAGTTGAAGATAATTGTTTTGTTACAGTTGGCAAGGGTGGAGACCTTGGAGGTGACGTTATTACGGAAACAGAATATGAAGATTTTGAACTTTCACTTGAGTGGAAGATATCAAAAGGTGGTAACAGTGGTATCTTTTTTCACGTGCTTGAAGATAACTATTCTGCTATTTATGCGACCGGCCCTGAATATCAGTTGTTGGATGATGTGGGTTTCCCCACTAAAGTTGAGGAATGGCAAAAGACCGGAGCCAATTATGCAATGCATAATCCATCTGAAAATAAGAAGCTGATGCCCGTTGGTGAGTTTAATTCTTCTAGGATAAAGGTAAAAGACGGCCATGTTGAGCATTGGCTGAATGGAGAAATGATTGTTGAATACGATCTTTGGTCTGATGACTGGAAGCAAAGAGTGCAGAATTGTAAATGGAAGGATTATCCGGGATATGGTCTTGCACGTAAAGGACACATTGGTTTACAGGATCATGGGAGTAAAATTATGTTCAGGGATATTAAAATTCGTGATCTTACTGACTTAGGCCAACCGATATTTAACACTGAAAATCTTGATGGCTGGAGTATTCATGGAACTGAAAAATGGTTTGTGGAAAATGAAGTCCTTGTATGCGAAAGTGGCCCTGATGAAAAATATGGCTATTTGGCAACTAATAAAAAGTATAAAGATTTTATTTTTCATCTTAAATTTTTGCAGGAAGCTGATGGAAACAGTGGTGTCTTTTTCCGTTCCTCTCTCGACGGAACAAAGATAAGTGGCTGGCAGGTTGAGGTAGCACCAAAAGGCCACGATACTGGCGGTATATATGAATCATACGGCAGAGGGTGGCTTTACCAGATACCGGATGAAAAGGAAAATATTTTAAAACCAAATGACTGGAATGAGATGGTTATCCTTGTGAAAGGTGATAGAGTAATAACATGGCTTAATAATGAAATGATGACAGACCTGACCGATCAAAAAATTGGAGAGGCTAACGGTGTAATTGCATTACAAATCCATTCGGGTGGTGGTATTAAAGTGAGCTGGAAAGACCTTTTTGTTAATGAATTATAAAGCAACGACGTCGTTGAGACATGGCAAGCCTTGTCTATAATATAAAATGCGATTTATGAAGCAGAAATATATTGATTATTCAAATGTGCAGTTGTTTTGGCTGGTGGCATTGCGTGTTTTAATCGGGTGGCATTTCCTATATGAGGGACTGACGAAACTAATTAATCCTAACTGGTCGAGTGTTGGTTATTTGCTCGATTCTGAAGGGTTTTTAAAGGAGTTTTATATCTCGCTGGCATCTAACCCGACAACATTGTCGGTTATTGACTTTCTGAATATTTGGGGATTAATTCTGATAGGTTTGGGTCTGATTTTGGGACTTCTGACTCGCATCTCAACTATTGCAGGAGTCTTATTGCTTGCCTTGTACTACTTTTCTCATCCACCCTGTGTAGGATTCAAATATGCTTTACCAATGGAAGGAAGCTATCTGATAGTTAATAAAATTTTAATCGAGATGATTGCATTGGCTCTGTTATTTGTTTTTCCGACAGGCAAAAGAATCGGAATTGATAGATTGATTTGTAGAAAAAATAGAAAGGAATAAAATGGACGAGGAAAATAAAGATATAAATTCTCAAAAAGGAAAAATTGGCAGGAGGGAGGTAATCAAGAGCCTGGCCGCAATTCCGGTGCTGGGAGCATTTGCTTATGGCTGGTTCAAAAAGCGAAAATATGATACATTTCTTAAAAATTCGATTCTTGATGAGATAAATCTTGATGCTGTGAATCCTGTTTTCCAAAGGAAAGTCTCAAACAATAAGCAAATTCGGCTTGGTATAATCGGCACAGGAAGTCGTGGCCGTCAATTATTGAAAGGTGCCGGATTTTTGAGGCCCGAAGTAATTGATGACTGGAAAGAGGGAGCCTCAAATAGTGATACTGACCACAGATACCGCGATTATCTCGAGCAGGAAGATTTGAATGTTGTTGTAACAGGGCTTTGCGATATTTATGAAGGAAATGCTAAAATGGGCCTTAGTGCCTGTGCAAATGATTTCAGAGAAGGTTCTGACGGGAAAATGGGCTCCAAGCCTAAAAGATACAAAACATACAAAGACCTTCTTGCGGCTGATGATATTGATGCTGTAATAATTGCAACGCCTGACCATTGGCATGGAACAATCTCAATTGCTGCAGCGAGAGCTGGTAAACATATCTACAGCGAAAAACCAATGACCTGGACAGTTGCTGAAACCTATGAGGTTGTTAAAGCTGTGAAAGAGAATAATGTTACCTTTCAGTTAGGTCACCAAAACAGGGAGCTGGAGAGCTATTATAAGGCACGCGAGGCAATCAGCAAAAATGTAATAGGGAAAGTAAATCTTATCGAAATCACAACAAACCGTAACTCTCCTTCTGGAGCATGGGTTTATGATATCCCTGAAGATGCATGTCCTGAGAATATAGATTGGTATCAGTTTATAGGCCCTGCTCCCTGGCACGATTTCAACCTTAAGAGATTCTTTAGGTGGAGATGCTGGTGGGATTATAGTACCGGTTTGTCTGGCGACCTGTTTACTCATGATTATGATGCAATGAATCAGATATTTGACCTTGGAATACCTCACTCAGCTGTAGCTTCCGGTGGAGTTTACTATTACAAAGACGGGCGAACTGTTCCTGATGTTTTGCAGATGGCTTATGAATATCCCGAACGTGACCTTACATTGTTATATAGTGCATCTCTTGCAAGCAATAAGAGGCGAGGCCGGACAATAATGGGACACGATGGTTATATCGAGGTTGGAAGTAATTTGATGATCTATGCTGATTCAGGCTCAACAAAATATAAGGAGAAGATTCAGGATGGTATTATTGACCCTTCAGTACCAATCTTTTCATATACACCGGGTATGAAAAAAGTTGATGCTATCACATCTCCTACTGAACAGTATTTTGCAGGCAGGGGTTTGCTTTACACATACCGTGGTGGAAAGCGTGTTGATACAACCCATTTGCACATAAAGGACTGGTTAGATGCCATTCGTTCAGGAACGCAGCCTTCTTGTAATATTGACCGTGGTTTTGAAGAGGCTATGACTGCTCATATGGGGACAATTGCTTATCGTGAAAATAGAAAAGTTTTCTGGGACTCTGACAAGCAGTTGATTATTTGATGAAAAAATAGTCTGGTTTTGGCGGGATTTTTGCCCGATGGAAGCAAAAATAGTGACAAAACGTAAAAAGCTGATTAATAGTAGTATGAGTATTTGGCCTTATGAAAATAGAAAACAAAAAATATAAACTATGCAAACAAGACGGACATTTATAAAAATAGCCTCAACAGCAACACTGGCTATGTCGTTGCCTTTGAATATTCTGGCTTCTCCTAGGAAAAAGCTGATAGGGATACAACTTTATACAATACGTGAAAAGATTAAAGAGGATTTTACCGGGACATTGAAGCAGATTGCAAAAATAGGTTATAATTCTGTTGAGGCTGCCGGCTATTCAGACAGGAAATTCTATGGTTATTCTCCAAAAGAGTACAAGGATATTTGTGAAAGTTTCGGATTGGCTCCAACCAGCAGTCACACATCAGTTAATTCCGAAAATGTTGATCAGGTTATCGAGGATACTCTTGAAGGAGGAATGTCATATGTAATTATTCCCTCATTACCCCGCGACAAAAGGCAAACGCTTGATGATTACAAAAAACTTGCAGACGAATTTAACCTTTTGGGCGAGAAGTGCAGCAAAAACGGGCTTGGTTTCGGATATCATAATCATGCTTTTGAATTTGACAAGCTTGATGGTGAAATACCGTATGATATTTTATTGCTGAACACAGATTCCAAATTGGTTACAATGGAACTTGATATGTATTGGATGGTTTACGGTGGACAAGAGCCATTAGACTATTTTGATAAATTTCCGGGACGTTTTGGTTTATGGCATGTGAAAGATATGGATGCTGACCCCGCACGCGAATCAACTGAAATAGGTAGTGGCATAATAGACTGGCCGAAAATATTTGCAGCAAGTGAAAAAGCAGGAATGAAAATGTATTATGTCGAGCAGGAGTCCTTTAAAATGGACCAGTTTGAAAGTATAACAAAAAGCTGTGATTATCTGAAAAATTTGAAATATTGATGATTGGTAGATGAATATAATTCCGGATTATTCGATTAAAATGTCAACAGATGAAACATAATAGATTAACATTAATCAGAAGAGTATGATTAAAAGAGCTACAGAGTAGCGAAATGTTTGTAGCCCCGACCTTTAGGTCGGGGAATAGATGTAAAAAATGACAAGTTTTGGCGTAATTTTCGATGGCGTAGCCGAAAATTGTGCCAAAACGTAATTATATTTTTAACATATGGCAGATTCAATAAATACAGGAATAATAGGTTTCGGGCTTTCAGGAAAAGTCTTTCACGCCCCCTTTGTCCACACTCATTCAGGGTTCAACCTGAAAAAGATTGTGGAACGTCATAAAGAGGATTCAAAAAAGATTTATCCCGAGGTTGAGATTGTTCGTGATTATAAGGATCTGCTGTCGGATGATGATATTGATTTGATTGTTGTAGCAACGCAAAACGTACTGCATTTTCCGATGGTAAAAGAGATTTTGCTTGCAGGAAAAAATGTTGTTGTAGAGAAGCCTTTTACTCCAACTT
>JAUVIX010000304.1 GCA_030592565.1 Chlorobiota bacterium | reverse complement strand
TTCAATATCAGAAGCTACTTTCAATACATCAGGCATATTACCGCCTCTTGCATTTCGCAAAGTGGCAATTTTGTTGATATTTACGCTAAGTCTTGTCATAACTTTGATTTATTAATGCAATACAAAGGTAGGATTTTTATTAATTACGGTGATAATTTATCTAAAAAAGAGAGTATTCACAATAGGATTCATTTGAAAATTAGACTTATGAATGTGTCAACTTTTTTCCGGGAAAAAGCCTTAAATATTGAGAATTAACACACCCCCGCCTTCGCTTTTTAAGCTTTGGCGGACAAGCCCGCCAACACACAAAGCCATCGCACCCCCTCTCGGCTTTCCTGCAGGCTTTCGCACAGAGGGGAGTGTGTGCTTTGCATCAGATATTGCTCAAAAGGCAAATTGTGTCTAAAGTGAAATTGCCGACTAAGTTTGAATTTACGATTTACGGTTCCTCCAAGCAAACTTCGGAAAAGTTTGGCACTCCCCTCTGTGGGCTTGATATAGCTCAGGCCGAGAGGGGGTGGGCTGGGTTAAGCGAAAGCGGGGGTGTGTTTTTCCTTGCGGTTCGAGAAAACACTGCTCTTTCGGATTCCCGCCTGTCCGCCCGGCTGAGCCATTCAGACGGGAATGACGCAGTCGGGCAGGTTAAGGAAAGATTGTGCGCTTGTTAATCCGAAAGATTCATTCCATATAGGTGGGAATCCAAACCACCCGGTAAAATTATGAACATTATTTTGTTAAATACTTTATTGCTAATACAGTAAATTCTTCTTTTTATGAGCTTAAATTTGCTGTTGAAATAATTACCGGCATAAATGTTTAAAGGACAATATAAACTATCTTTTTTTCTTATAATTACAATGCTTGTCTTGCTTTTTGGAAGACAAGCAAATGCCCAATCCTCAATTGATCACAACTGGTATTTCAATATAAATGCAGGGGTCTCATCATTTTTTGGCGATGTGCAGAACAAAGATTTCTCATTTTCAGATTTATCCGACCAGACTGATTTTGGTTTTGGAGGAAGACTCGGAAAGTATATCAGCCCTGTTTTCGCAATTCATCTTCAGGGTACATATTCAAATCTTAAAGGGCAAAAGCAAAGTCATGATCTAAAATTTACTTCGAGTATGACAGAGACTCACCTGGGAGTAACTGTCAACTTCAGCAATCTGTTTGGTGGTGCTAAATCAAGAGCTGTTTCTGTTTATGGGTTTACAGGTTTCGGAGGTATCTCTTTCACAAGTGATGCAAGGCGGATATCAACAGGATTTCCGGTTGACGAGTCCGAAAACGACATAACCACATCAATCAATACATCAGAAACGGCTCTTATCATTCCGGTTGGTTTAGGAGTTGATTTCAAACTTGCTCCCCAATGGTATATCAATCTTGAAACAGGGTTAAGACTTACAAATACCGACAAACTGGATGGAATTGTAAGTGGCTCGCATAAAGATACTTATTACTATTCATCTCTCGGACTTTCATTCGATTTCGGGAAGAAAAATGTGACAAAAGCGGAAGAATCCTCCTCAATTGTTGAAGAAGTACCCAGACCAGTGGATGACAGTTCTGTTGACCTTATTTATCATTTACCTGACCAGCTTCTCTCAAATGATGATTTCATTATGAAATATGAAATTCATAAAGGCGATCTTGACGGAAAAGCAGAATTGACACAGATTTTACCAATAGGTTTTGAGATTCTGGATACTGTCATCGGAAATACCAGAATGGAATTTCAGAATTACACTCTAAACCTCTATTGGGACCAATTACCTGAAGATTCAGTATTTACAGTAAGTTATAAGGTCCACATTAAGGAAGTTTACGGGACACTACCCCTTAGTAGTGTTTTATATCTCGAAAAAACCGGCAAACAATACAGATTCAAAACTGACATTTTCATCATCAAGCACAGTCCGAAGCCGGCAGAGATTGTCAAAGTTGAAACACCCCCAAAGGAAAAGCCGGAAGTTGTTGAAGAGGAAGTAGTTTTCAGGGTACAGATCAGAGCAGCTTACAAATCGGAAATACCATTACAATTGCTTGCCAATAAATATCATTTGCGCGACAACATAAAAGAAGATTATGTCGGAAACTGGTACAGATATTCTGTTGGCTCCTTTGCAACTTATGAGGAAGCCAAAGGATACAGAAACCAGATAAGAAGCATAAACGGAATCAGAGATGCTTTTGTAGTTGCTTACCGAAACGGCGAACGAGTTAATAAGTATTGCGAAATGAAAAAGTTAGGCCGCGGAACGCAGATAGAAGAAAATACTGTCTTTGACGAGGCCGGCAGATTTTACAGAGTACAGGTACTTGCACTAAAATATAATAAAATTTCGCCAGTGGCTTTGCAGGGTGCATTGAACATCAACGAAGAAATTACAGAAGAAGCCTCTCGCCAATGGCGGAAATATACAGTAGGAAAATTCACATCCCTTGAGGATGCTAAAATATTGAAGCAGAAGATGGTTAACAAAGGGATCACTGATGCTTTCGTGGTAATCTATAATAACGGACGAAGGATTACCTGGTAAGAACTTCTGTATTGAGAAGCAGAAGATAGAAGTTTCTGTTGAAGGTAATTTTGAGGGCGGGTTCTCCGCTTTTCAAAATTACCTTCTTTTTTTAGAACCATTTTGAGTTTTTTAAGTATAAACTCATTACAAACTATAAAAATAAATTTCAGGATGGTTCGTAATTTAACCTCCATTTTCAGTATAATCGTTTTGCTGATTGCCCTAAACCTATCAGCATCAACAGAGACAGATCATTCAAAGTGGCCTGACAACAAGGCCATTAAGTTATCAGACAACTATTCTTCAAGTGATGGGATAAAAACCATCGATATCGATTTTATTGAGGTTTTAAAAGAGACAATGACTCCTGCATTAACAATTCCACAGGACAATGAGGTGTTCTTTGATTATGATATTCCGAAAAAACTCTATACAGGCACAATTTTTATCATGCATTGTGTATTGCATAAGGGAGACATCTCAGGAAAGCTATCACTAACACAAAGATTACCAAATAATTTTAGCATATTAGACATTAATATTCCGGGAGCACAAACGAACATTAGCCACAGCACCTTAACGATTGATTGGGATGTTATGCCACCTGATAGCATTATCGACCTGAAATACAAGATTCAGATTAATCAGCAAGCCGGTTATTTGCCAATTTTTACAATTCTGAGATTTCAAAAAACGGGGAAAAGATATGTTTTTGACACTCATGTCGATATAGACAAGATACCTGTTGCAGGAGAACCTGTCAGTCAAAAAGATATTGATGCCATCAACAAAGCAATACGCGAAACTGCGAAATATGCTACAATGGCAAGCACGTCAAAGTCGGTTGATGGGGTTGTTTATAGAATTCAAATAATGGCTCTGAAAAAACATAATTATGACCCTGACTATTTAAAAGGAAAATATAACATTAACAAAACTATCAAAAAAGAGACAATTGATAACTGGAATAAATATATAGTAGGTGAATTTACGACATTGGAAGATGCTCGGCAATACTGCTCAGAATTAAAGAGTTATGGAATTATTGATGCATTTATCGTAAAGTATAAAGACGGCAAACGATTGTCATCAAAATAATTCCAACGAATAAAACAGGGTAATTTATAACGCAGTATCTTTACAATTTTAATTGTAACGAAAATAATTTGCAAACAAGAAACAGGTAATGTTGTCTGATATATCAAAAACTTTCATTGCCCTGGTAATCACTCTGATTCTCCTTAACAGTAAAAATATTACTGCACAATCCGGGATGGATTATAAATGGTATGCCAATGCAAATTTGGGTATATCACAATTATATTCCGACATTCAGGATAATAATAACCACATCACAAAACTAAAAAGTGAAACTTCTTTTGGATATGGTGCACGACTCGGACGATATATCAGCCCTGTGTTTACAGTTCATTTTCAAGGGCTGCATGCTAACTTCAAAGGGCAAAAATCGGAAAGCGACCTTAAATTTGAATCCAGCCTGATAGAAACCCAACTGGGAACTACCGTCAACCTTAGCAATCTGATATTTAAAACCAGCAAAAAGAGAAAATTCTTTGTGTATGCTACTACCGGCATCGGGCTTATCTTTTATAAAAGTAAAGAGTGGAATGAAAGTACAGGAAAACAGATTTCACAATTAGGATACACATCAAATGAAAATGGAGAATATAACAACATAGCATTCATTTTCCCAATTGGCCTGGGGCTTGATTTTAAAATAAACGACAGATGGTTTATAAATCTGGAATCGGTTTTGAGATTTACAAATGTTGATAAAATAGATGCCAAAGAAAGTGGAAATCACCGTGATGCCTACTATTACACATCTGTAGGAGTGTCATATAATTTCGATTTCAAAAAGAAGAAGAAAAGAAAGATAATGCCACAGTTGCCTGTAATTGCTGAAACGCCAGAGCCTGTTGCAAAAGCCCCCGAAGAGGAGTATCCCGTGTCACTCACATATCATCTGCCCAAAAAGGCAAAAACCTTTGATACGCTAACAGTCA
>JAUVIX010000002.1 GCA_030592565.1 Chlorobiota bacterium | reverse complement strand
TGATGAAAAATTACCCTGTACAACCTTCTGAAGAGTAGGGTTTAATCATGTTTTAAAAAGAAAGCCGGAGCATTAATAGCACTTCGGCTTTTTTTATATCTTTACACCATTACTTCAAATCATCTCGTTCTAAAAAGCTAAATTATGAAAAAACTAACCAAAGGGAAAAAGATACTTATCGGCATCGGGGCAGTAATTATAATATTAGTTTTGATTGTTTCGATAGGCGCTAATATATTTATTACAAATCTATTGCAAAGTAAAATTGAATCTGAAGTAAATCAAAATTCCAAAGTCCCGTATCATCTTGAAATTGGGAATATAAATATTGAGATATTTACAGGTTCATTAAAGCTAAAGGATATTACAATATCGCCAAAACAACACACTACTGACAGCCTTTCATCAGGAGGAATAAAGTCGCTTTACAATGGACATATCGACCTGATTAAAGTTGCAAATGCCCACATAATCAAATTCTTACGACAAAAGGAGTTAGTGATTAACCGGCTCATAATCCGCGGTGCCAATTTCACAAGTATTAAAAACATGCAGGCAGGAGATCAGGAAAGTAAACCAACCGACTCCACAAAAGTCAAGAAAAGTATTTTTTCAGATAAATTTGAGGAACTGAAAATTGGAAAATTTATGCTGGAAGATATTAACTATGCAGAGTTCAGTTTTGATAAGCCAGATGACACATTATTTAGTTTTCAATCGCTATCAGTCAGCATTAATGATATATTGTTTAACGCTGAAACTTACAAAAATGACATTCCTGTATATTTTGATGGCCTTTCTGTTGATGTAAAAAAACTATCTGAGAAGTCAATGCAGTTTTATGAAATAAGCACTACAGGTATAGATGTGAATATGGCTGACACAACGATTGTTATAAACGAATTCCGTTTTACTCCAAAGTATAGCAGAAAAGAGTACAACAGAAGATTGAAATATGAAAATGATCTGTTCACGATTAAAACAAAAAGCATTGTGCTTAACGGTTTGGGATTAGGTGAACTTCTTCATTATAAAAAAGGTCTGAGATTAAACTCAATTGTCATACAAGAACCAAATGTTGTAATATACAGAGATAAGAATTTACCTGATCCACCATATAAATATCATCCATTACTTGCCGGGACAATAAAAAAAATACCAATTGTATTTTATTTAGATTCCTTGTTGCTTAAAGATGGAAGCCTTGTGTATGCTGAGAAGCAAAAGCTAACTGAAACACCTGGTCAAGTGAATTTTACAAATCTAAATATGACAATCAGTAATATAACAAATGATTCACTCAGGTTACAAGAAAACCATAATATGTCCATTGATATCCTGGCTAAACTCTACGGAAAAGGCAATTTAACTGCCAGACTGGATATTGACCTCACATCAAATAATGAATCATTTAATATTAAAGGCATCCTTGGCCATATGGAAGCCTCTACTTTTAACAAAATGACAAAAGAGCTCATACTTGTTGAAATAACATCAGGCGGTATTAAAGGGGTTCAGTTCAATTTTAGTGCAGATGATGATGTTTCCAATGGTGAATTAATTCTCAGATATGAAAATCTAAAAGCAAACGTACTCAAAGGAAAGGATACTACAAAAAAAGCAAAATTTATGTCCTTCATTGCAGGTGGTGCTATTAAAGGCCACAACATGCCTGATGATCACAAATTCAGAAAAGGAATCATCAATTTTGAAAGGGTTAAAGGAAAGGCTCTTCCTAACTACTTATGGAAAAGTGTTTTGTCAGGATTAATTTCAACCATTGCCCCTATTGGCGAAAATAAAACTCAGAAAAGGAAAAGTAAAGCTATAAAAAAAGAAGAGAAGAGCAATAAAAAAGAAGACAAGAAGAAAAATAGGAAGAAAAATAAGAAAAAGAAGGGGTGATGTGAATGCATTTCAGTTGCAAACTGAAATGTCGTGGGGGGTTGCAAACTGAAATGTGGCGGAGGGTTCAAACTAAAATGTGGCGGTGGGTGAAATGGGAATGTGACGATGGTGGTAAAATAGAATATAGCGGGGCTTAACATTTATCTTCTTTTCCTGCCATACAATTTATCAATCAGGTCAGATCTGCGCATACTCTTAAGAACAGATTTGATATGATTACGGTTTTCAGGCTTGTACCAAAAGAAAAACAGTTGTTGTAGTTTTTTATCTTTTAATGACCTTGCCCTGAATATTTTCTTTCCTGTGTATGGATTTATTCCTGTATAATACATAACTGTGGCCAGAGTCATAGGTGTTGGAGTGAAGTCCTGAACCTGTTCCAGCCTTAAACCCAGCTTTCCAGTCTCAACAGCTAATTCTGCCATATCTTCAGTTTTACAGCCTGGATGACTCGAAATAAAATAGGGTATTATCTGTCGTTTGGTGTTATCTTTCCTGTTCAGGTTATCAAACAATCTTTTCAACTCAAGGAAATAGCTGAATGATGGTTTTCGCATAACCTTTAACACCCCATCATCTGTATGCTCCGGTGCAACTTTTAACCTGCCCGAGATGTGATGCCTTATCAGTTGTTCAGCATATTCGGTATATCCGTTTGATTTGTCTTCTGCCTTAGGCCTTCCAATGAACAGGTCATACCTGACTCCGCTTCCCACATAAGCTTTTTTAACACCCTGATGCTCCTTTGCCTTTTTGTAAATCCGGGTAAGAGGTTTATGATCTGTTGCCAGATTAGTACAGACTTTCGGAAAGATACAGCTTGGCCGTTTACAAGTGTCGCAAATTGAAAGATCAATACCCTGCATTTTGTACATATTAGCCGAAGGCCCGCCAAGATCGGTAATAACTCCATTACAGCCCGGAGTTTTCGTTATGGCATCAACCTCTTTCAAAATAGATTTCTCAGAACGGCTGCTGATAAATTTTCCCTGATGAGCCGAGATAGTGCAAAAGCTGCACCCTCCGAAACAACCTCTGTGTAGTGTTACCGAATCTTTTATCATCTCATAAGCAGGGATGGGCGGTTTCTTGTTGTATTTTGGATGTGGCAGGCGTGTAAACGGCAAGTCGTAAACAGCATCCAGCTCCTTTTCGGTTGTGAGAGGTAATGGTGGATTTACAACGACATACTTACCTGCCACCTGTTGAATAAGAATTTTTGGAAAGACAAGGTTGGATTCAGTTTCGATATGGGCAAAATTCTTTGCAAAATCCATTTTACTTTTCAGACATCTCTCATGTGAATTCAGGTTAATTGCTTCATCCTTATTAAACTCAGGCTTTTGAAGCGTCATATAAGCCGTTTGTTTTATGGGATAAAGTGCCTCTATTGGCTTTCCGCTTCCAAGACTGTGTAATATCTCTTTGATGGCCTCTTCTCCCATTCCATAAATAAGCATATCAGCGCCGCTGTCAGCAAGTACTGAAGGCCTTAGTTGGTCAGACCAATAATCGTAGTGGGTAAGCCTCCTGAGTGAAGCCTCAATCCCGCCCAAAATAACCGGCACATCCGGATAAATCTGTTTTAGGATTTTTGAATAAACTGTTGCTGCATAGTCTGGTCTTGCACCTGCCCGTCCTGCTGAAGTATAGGCATCATTTGAGCGTAATCGCTTATTAGCAGTGTAATGGTTAACCATTGAGTCCATATTGCCGGCAGTGACACCAAAAAAAAGTCTTGGTTTACCCAATTTTTTGAAATCACGCAGGTCATCCTGCCAGTTAGGTTGGGGCACAATGGCAACCTTAAAGCCCTCACGTTCAATCACGCGTGCAATAACAGCAGCCCCAAACGAGGGATGGTCAACATAAGCATCACCAGAGATGATTATTACATCCAGCTCATCCCAGCCACGTTGATCAACCTCTTTTTTGGTTATGGGAATCCAGTTTGATATGTGAAGACGTGAATCCAATATATTGAAAATTAATGCACAAAAGTACTTAAAAATTGGAATGCAAGTGCGTTTGGGTTGTCCCCTTCTTCGCTTTCGCATAGCTTCAGCGTAGCAAAGCAGGGGATTAAGGGGTGCGATGGCCGGGATGGGGTGTGGCCTGTCAAATTTTACAATTGTAGCCAAAAAGTATGTGCCTTACTCCCCTCTGCGCGTTGGCTTTTAGCGTAGGTCGAGAGGGGGAGCGCAGGATAGTGTAGTGGCGGGCTTGCCTGCCAAAGCTTCAGCGTAGGCGGGGGTATGTTTTCTCCTGCTTCAAGTTGGTGTTTACTTGTTCGAAAGCTCATCTTTAATATTTTCTAAACCAAAGTAAGCCTTAGGATTTTCTTCATCGAAGACTTCTTTGTAGTGGTATGTGATCATGTTAACGATTGCTCTATCAAGGTGGTTTGGTAATGTTGCGGTGTTGTTCATAAAACTTAGTCTAGAACTTACTTCTCCGAATTCAAATACTCTTCCAAAGAATTCTTTGTAGAACGAGGTTTCAATACCTGATATAGTCATTTCGGATGCGGGTGTTGAGAAAAAATTGTTTCCTAGCGGTGTACTCACATTAATATTGTACGTGCTTGTGCTATTTGTTCCTGGGGCTACATTTACGCCAATCTCCCCAATAAAAGGGTTTGTGTATGCATCGTATTCTGTGAAATCTACATTGTTTAGTTCGTAATATACTTCTGAATATGCTCCTTCTAAGCCGAAAAGAGTCATACCGTTTTCTAATGTATTTCGGATCCCTTCTACTTGAGGTTCTGTCCATTCGTTTGTTGGGTACCATAATATACTATCTCTAATTGAGTATTCTACGTGAGAATCATCATGAAGTTCTGCAACTTGTGCCGCGGTTGGTTGGATGGTTACTCCTGGTGCTTCACCTGGAACCTGACGAACTTTTTCATACATTACATATTTGTAGACTTCTTTCAAGGTGTCTGCAAGGTTTACTATTTCATCAACAACGAATGCTTCGTCACCTTCGAAACTGTAATAATTACTTATTCCTCCAACACCAAAATAAAACTCTGTTCCTGTGAGGAGCGAATCAGGTAAAGTGTATGAACCGTTGGCTTGACTTACTGTTTCACTTAATAGTTCGTTTGTTGTTTGATCTTTAACCCAAACAGTTACGTCTTGAAAAGGATTTCCTTCTTCGTCAACAACGCTTCCACCGATGAATTGATATTGAGGTGTTCCTGGTAGTTCTTCGAGTATGAATGTGATTAGTCCGTTGTTACCGTCACTAATGGTTATTTGTTCGTTGTAATTATAGTATCCTTCGTGAGAGATGTTTATGTCGTAAGTTGCATCCCATGTATTACTGCTTTTTACTAATGGTTCGGAATTTGGCAAATTTACTATTTGGTTTCCTACTGGAGGGGTGTTTGTTTTTATAATTTTTCCACTAACTTTTCCATCTTTTGTTGATTCAGCAAAGACGTAATTTCCTGGAGCAACATTTGTCATATCTATGTATGCTCCTGAAATGTTTTTTGAAGCGTCATAATTAACTTGGACGGTTTTTACTTGATGACCCAGTATGTTGTATATGTGTAAATCGCTTGTTGGTTTGCCGTGGAATGCGAATGTGAAATCGCTTGAGGGATTTGGGGCTACAATTGCATCGATAGAGTTTTGTTTGTTTTCATCTTCACCTGTTCCTAAGTCGATCATGACTGGGAGTTCAAAGAGTGCTTGACCTCCGTTGTTTGGGATGAATGTATATGTAGTGTCTGGGATTGTGTCTCCTTGCATTACTAATGGCTTGCATAAAATGTTCTCGTTTGGTATGTATGCTCCATTTTCTTGTTTAACGTGAAACACTCCTGTTCCCCAGATTGTATCGTTTTGTGTTTGACCTTGCACGTTGTCTGCTGCGAATAATCCACCTACGGTGAACATCGTGGCAAGAATGGTTTTAAATAAATCTGATCGTTTCATATTGGTTCTATTTATTGGCTGAAACTACAAATTTAGATAATAATTAATTACAGTCAAGAAAACACACGATTTATTACGTGGTTTTTAATAAAAAGTCGGTTATCAATGCAGGGGTCATAATTAGTAGTAGTGAAGCGATGGGGCATTTCAGTTGCAAACTGAAATGTGGCGGTGGGTGGAGTGTGGACTGACAAATTTTGCAACTGTAGCCGAAAAGGATGTGCCTTACTCCCCTCTGCACGTTGGGGTTTCCCCTTCAGGGGATTAAGGGGTGTGATGGCCGAGAGGGGGTGCGCAGGCCAGTGTGTCGGAGGGGGTTGTATAAATTGTGTAATTCTATCCAAAAATCAAATAATGAAACCCCGGCTCAAAATAATCCCATACAATCCAAAATAAAAAAAATACGCGCGCCAGTTAAGAAACAACAGAACTAAATCTGAAATATACCTTTGGAAAAATTTAAAAGGCAAACAAATGATGGGTTTTCAATGATATTGAAAATGTTTTGAGAGGAATTGATGTATATATAAGCGAGTTTGAAAGTACACACCCCCGCTTGCGCTAAAGCTACCGCACCCCCTCTCGGCTTACCCACCGGCTATCCCACAGAGGGGAGTGTTGTGCTTCGCTTCAGAGGGCTTGCCTGCCAAAGCTTCAGCGCAGGCCGAGAGGGGGAAAGGCAACTCCTAATATTCCTTTGCGACAGTCTCACCTCTCAGAATCTGAAGACCGTTCAAGGCAAGTGCTCTCATTTCATCCTCGCCGGGATAGACGCTTACAGGAGCAATTTTATGAACACGCTCACCAATCATATTTACAAACCATTTGGAGTTTGCCACACCACCGGTAATCAGAATTCCATCAACATCGCCCTTCAGAACCGTACTCATTGCACCGACCTCTTTTGAGACCTGGTAAGCCATAGCCTCAAGGATGAGTCTTGACTCCTCGTCTCCTGCCGCAGCCTCTTTTTCAACTTCGTAAGCATTATTAGTCCCCAGATAACCAACAATACCGCCTTCACCTTTTATCATTTTCATTATCTGTTTTTGAGTATATTCTCCACTAAAGCAAAGTCTTACAAGATCTCCAACGGGCAAAGTCCCTGAACGTTCAGGCGAAAAAGGCCCCTCCCCGTCAAGCCCCTGGTTAACATCAATAACCCTTCCCTTGCGGTGCGCTCCAACTGTGATTCCGCCGCCAAGGTGGACAACTATCAGGTTCAGGTCTTCGTATTTGCGTAAGATGGATTTGGCATGCTCGTGGGCAACAGCTTTCTGATTTAATGCGTGAAAAATAGAAATACGTTTGAACTTCGGATGGCCTGCAATACGGGCCACATCTTCCATCTCATCAACCACAACAGGATTGGCAATAAAGGCCTCTGCTCCGGGTAAAGAGCACGCTATGTCATCAGCTATCAATCCCCCGAGATTGCTGGCATGTTCTCCCAACGGACTGTGTCGCAGATCCTGGATCATCCTGTCGTTCATGCGATATACTCCCGACTCAATTGGCCTCAACAGTCCTCCACGTCCGACAACAACACCAATAGAATTCAAATTAATATCGGCATTCTTAAGCTGTTGCAGGATAAGGTCTTTTCTAAATTGAAACTGATCGGTTATTTTATTAAAATGATCCAGCTCCTCTTTAGAATGCTTGATGTTTTTGATAAAGACAGGAATTTCATTTTCATACACAGCAATCTTGGTTGAAGTGGACCCGGGGTTTATTGCCAGTATGCGTACGACTTTTTCCATTTGAGCTATTGCTGTTATGAGCAGAATATTCCCGCCCTATAAAATTTATTAACTATTTTTTCAGGCCTCAAAAATACAAAAGATTGTATTTGGAAATACTTTTTCTATTTTTGTCAAAAATAAAAATATGAAATACATTGGAGCACATGTAAGCGCATCTGGTGGCGTGGAAAACGCACCTGTCAATGCACACGAAATTGGAGCAAAGGCATTTGCCCTTTTCACAAAGAATCAGAGACAATGGTTCTCAAAACCATTTACCAAAGATAATATCGCCAATTTTAAAAAGAATTGTGAAAAATACGAATATAAAGCAAAACATATCCTGCCGCATGACAGCTACCTAATTAACCTGGGTCATCCGATAAAGGAAAATCTTGAAAAATCAAGAAATGCTTTTCTTGATGAGATGCAGCGGTGTGAACAGCTTGGACTTATACTTCTCAACTTCCATCCCGGCTCGCATTTGAAACAAGTTTCGGAGGAAGAGTGTTTAAAAACAATAGCAGAATCAATCAATATTACCCTTGACAAGACAAATGGAGTGACAGCCGTAATTGAAAATACTGCGGGACAGGGAACAAATCTCGGTTATAAGTTTGAACATCTGAAATATATTATCGACAGGGTAGAAGATAAAAGCCGTGTTGGAGTTTGTATTGACACCTGCCACACTTTTACATCTGGCTATGACCTAAAAACAGAAGAAGGATATAAAAAGACATTTGAGGAGTTTGAAAATATTGTCGGATTTCAATATCTGAGAGGTATGCACCTTAATGATTCAAAAAAGGAGTTGGGCACCCGGGTTGACCGCCACGACAGTATCGGAATAGGTTTTATCGGAGAAGGCCTGTTCAAAAGACTGATGAACGACCCACGTTTTGATGATATCCCATTGATACTCGAAACACCTGATGATAGCTTGTGGCCACAGGAGATAAAGCTGCTTTACGGGATGGTAAATAACTCGGATCAAGGGTTGAATAATCCTTTGTCACTAAGACTCTAAGATTCACAAAGTTATTAGTAAATATTTTACTTTGCTTAGTGATAACTTTGTGCCTTCGTGTCTTTGTGGCTAGATATCAGCAGGTTGGCGTTTTAACCCTTGATTCGCATAAATAATTAGAAAACATAAAACAATTGAACGCAAGTGCCATTAGGTACACAATATTTCAACCGTATAAAATATATTTATAATTATTCTGATTTTTATTATCGAAACAGGATTCTCAGGCATATAATTCCTCGGGATAATTCGGATTTTACACACCCCCACCTACGCTGAAACCTTGGCAGGCAAACCCGCCAAGGCAATAATCCAGCCCACCCCCTCTCGTCTATCACACAAATCTATCACACAGAGGGGAATTTGTTCTACGCAGATTTTTACCATTATATATTTATTCCTGCTTTCGTAGACGGGGACACCCAAATACAAAATACTGGTATTGTAAATCAATTACTTACATTGCTTTTTATAATGTCTGACTAAAACAGGTAGATATGAAAACAAAAGCCCCGTCCAAAAATGAACGGGGCTTTTTTATATGGAATATAAAAAATCTATTTTATCTCGCTAAAGTATTTCATAAACTGAATACGCTCGAAGATTTCAGGATTTTCTGATTTCTCCTGACTTAATTTACCTTTGAATTGATCGATATAAAGTAATCCCTTTTTATCCATCCAACTATCAAGGGTCTTCTTCATCTCAAGGATATACTCAGGCCCGTTTTTATAAATTGCTGAAGCAACCTGAACAGCACTGGCTCCTGCAAGGATTAACTTAATAACTGTTTCTCCGTCGTGAACACCATTTGATGCTACAAGGTCACAATTAACTCTTTTTCCAAGTATTCCTATCCAACGAAGTGAGTTATGCACCTCCTCGGGAGTACTGTAAATGTTTGCGTGAGTAACTTTAACACTTTCGATATCAATATCAGGGCTTGCGAAGCGGTTGAAAAGAACCACACCGTCAGCACCCTTTTCAGCAAGAGTTTTAATTACGAAACCTAGATTTGAAAAATACTGGCTCACCTTAACAGCCACAGGAATGTTAATCTCCTTCTTAACCTTTTCAAGAATCTCATAATACATTTTGTCAACTTCATGACAGTCCTTATCAAGATTAAAAGGCATAATAAAAATATTCAGCTCAAGAGCATCGGCACCTGCTTTTTCAAGGTCCTTTGCAAAGGTTGTCCACTCATGCGCTGTCACACAGTTAACACTAGCAATGACAGGGATCATAACCTCTTTCTTTGCTTTCGAAATTAGCTCGAGGTAATGGTTCAACTCCTTTTCTTTAATGTGAAGATCAATATAGTCGAAAGTTTCGGAAAACTCAGCATACATCATGCCGTTCTGCTCGGCCTTTTTCCTTCTATATTCAGCTTCGCGCAATATCTGCTCTTCAAAAAGAGATTTCAGAACAACTGCACCGGCACCATTTCTTTCCAGCTCTTTTATCTTCTCAACTGAATCGGTAAGGCCTGAACTAGCTACTATAATCGGATTATTTAATGTAAGTCCAAGGTATTTTGTTGTTAAATCAGCCATTTCTTATTGATTTAAAATTCATAATTATAAAATAAAGACAAAAATACAAAGCAAATGTTCAACCTACCTCTTTCTTCTTGCATCTCCTGTCTTGCATATTGTGTCTTTTATCTTGTATCTTTTATTTTTTAACTATTTCCTGAAGATATTTATGCATTCCTGCTGCTGCTTTTCGTCCATCGCCCATTGCCAGAATAACAGTAGCACCACCACGAACAATATCACCTCCTGCGAAAAGCCCTGGAATTGATGATTGCATAGTATCCTTATCAACTACTATTGTTCCCCAATCAGTCATTTTTAAATCGGGCATACTGCTTGGAATAATAGGATTAGGAGAAACCCCAACACTAACTACAACAGTATCAACATCAATTTCAAATTCTGAGTCAGGAATAGGATAAGGCCTTCTTCTGCCAGAAGCATCAGGTTCACCAAGTTCCATTTTCTGAATTCTAACTCTGTTAACCCTGCCATTCTCGTCAGCAAAATATTCAACAGGATTATGAAGATTCATAAACTCAATACCCTCTTCTTTAGCATGTTTAACCTCTTCAACGCGAGCAGGCATCTCTTCTTCCGAACGGCGGTAGATAATCACAGATCTTTCAGCGCCGAGACGCTTGGCAGTTCTTACAGAGTCCATTGCAGTATTCCCACCACCAATAACAGCAACATTCTTTCCTGACAATACCGGGGTATCATAATCCGGATTTGCAGCATTCATTAGGTTAACACGCGTCAGATATTCATTTGATGAGAAGATCCCATTAAAATTTTCTCCAGGAATATTCATAAATCTTGGCAATCCTGCACCACTTCCAATAAAGAATGCTTCAAAACCCTGCGCTTCCAAATCTTCAACACTTGCTGTTTTTCCGACAATGAAATTTGTTACAAATTTAATCCCCATTTTCTTCATCACATCAATCTCTACATCCACAATTTCGTTTGGAAGTCTGAACTCAGGAATTCCATATTTCAGGACACCGCCTATTTCGTGCAGAGCTTCAAAAACAGTAACATCATAGCCCAGTTTACGAAGGTCTCCGGCAGCACTAAGACCTGCTGGCCCTGAGCCAATAACTGCAACTTTAATTCCGTTTGATTCAGCCACTTTAGGAATTGCAACTTTACCGCTTTCTCTTTCATAATCAGCTGCAAAACGTTCAAGGTGACCGATTGCAACAGCAGGCATTTTAAGGCTTATAGTGTAGAAGCAACTATTTTCACACTGTTTTTCCTGGGGACAAACCCTTCCGCAAACAGCAGGCAAAGCATTGGTCTCTTTAAGAACAACTGCTGCACCTAGAAAATCATGAGCATCAATTTTCTTAATAAATTTGGGTATATTAATTTCAACCGGACAACCTGAAATACAGGTCGGGTTAGGACAATCAAGGCAACGCTGTGCCTCAAGTAATGCCATATCTTCGGTTAAACCAAGATTGACTTCATCAATATTTTTATTCCTTATATCAGGATCACGCTCAAGCATATCAACACGCTCTCTCGAAGTCCGTTCTTTTGCTTTCATGGACTTACGAAGTTCACCCCGCCATTCCTGGGCGCGTTCTATTTTTAGATATTCTGCTACTTTTTCCATTTTATTCAACAGTTTTTAAATAATTCTCATAAGCTTCCATTTCCTGTTCTTTATAAGCACCAAGACGAGACATCATTTGGTCGAAATCAACCTCATGTGCATCAAATTCAGGTCCGTCAACACAAACAAACTTCGTTTTGCCACCAACAGTAATACGGCAGGCTCCGCACATACCTGTTCCATCAACCATAATGGTATTCAGACTGGCATAGGTTTTAATATTATATTTTTTAGTTGTCAGAGCAGCAAATTTCATCATAATCGCCGGCCCGATAACAACTGAAAGATTGACTTTTTCACGATTAATCACCTCTTCCATACCGTGAGTAACAAGTCCCTTAGTACCATAAGAACCATCATCGGTCATAATTATAACCTCATCAGAAAATTCTCTCATCTGTTCTTCCAGAATAACGAGGTCTTTTGAACGGGCAGCCAAAACTGTGATCACCCTGTTGCCTGCCTTTTTGAACCCTTCAACAATAGGAAGTAAAGGAGCGACTCCAACACCACCACCGGCACAAAGAACAGTTCCGACATTTTCGATATGGGTAGCTTCACCCAAAGGACCTACAACGTCCCTAATAACATCTCCAGCCTCTAATGCAAGCATTTTGGCAGATGTAACACCTACTTTCTGAACTACCAGCGTGATTGTTCCATTTTCGCTATCCGACGATGCAATGGTAAGAGGAATTCTCTCTCCCTTTTCGTCAATTCTGATAATCACAAAATGTCCCGGTTTACGGGATACTGCGATCTCTGGAGCCTCAATGACAAATTTTGCAACATTCTCTGAGAAAAACTCCTTTTCTACTATTTTATTCATTGTTTATTATCTCTTTGATTTTTAAAGCAGGCAAAAGTATAGAATTTTTATAGATATAAAAATGGGATTATAGCATGATTAAAAATATCACTGAATATCAAACAAATACAATTTCTATTTATAACGGGTCTAATTTCTAAATAAGGGAATGTGTATTTGTGAAATAATTAACTACTTTTCTTTAACCTTTCGTAGCTATGAGGCTTCTTATCACGTATCGTGTTAAGAGAAATGAGCTCCTGCGTGATTAAAATGGGGATAACTGCACCTTTATAGGCGGTACTCAAATCTTTCAGTCCTATCATATCTGCCTGAATTCCCAATGCATAATTAGCCAATCTGGAGTCTAAGAGTTGTAATCTCGGAGATTTTTTAATATCTGTTTTTACAGGAACTTCAACATCTGTTGTCGGGTAAATTAATTGAATAATTCTCGCATCATTAAGTTTCTGCATTGCTTCTTTCACTTCACGCGATCTGTAATTTGAGTTTCCGAAATTTTGAAATCTTACCCTTCTATCCATATATAAATGGGCAATTGACATAATATGCTTTATAACATTCCTTTCCGTTGAATTTGTCGAATATTTCTCCACATCATTTTGATAAGTGCTCCAAATACTTTCATAAACTTTCGGCAATCCGGTAAAACTGTCCTTTTCAAGATAAATTTTAACCGCTTCCGGCATTCCGCCAATTATTGCATAGGTATTAAACAAATCCAATAATACATTATGAGCAAACGACTTAACAGGTATCTGGTTTAATTGCTCTAAAGCTTCTTTATGATGAACTGCATCTAAATATTCAGAAAAATTTAAAGGATGAAGATACATATATTCAATTCGGCCAACAGGAAAACTCGGAACCTTTTTAATTGCAAATTCGAGTAAAGAACCGGCCGCAAGTACATGCAATTTTGGATACTCTTCGTAAAAATATCTAAGTATATGAATTGCAGCCGGAGATTCCTGTATTTCATCAATAAAAAGGATTGTATCTCCTATTTCATCAATTGAAATATTATTCGCAAGGAAAAGAGACTCTATAATCGTTCTTACTTCTGCCTTATCATTAAAAAATGATATATCAGTCGGTTTTTCAAGATTTAAAAAAATGTGGTACTTATATGTTTTAGCAAATTCCTCAATAACCGTTGTTTTCCCAACTTGCCTTGCACCTCTAATAACCAGCGGTTTGCGATTACTGTTATTCTTCCAGACAAGCAGATGTTCAGTAATTCTTCTACTAAATACCATAATAAAAATAATTGTTTGTTACAAAATAAGGGCAGATATTTATTATGGATGATGCTGAGCGGAAAGCAAAAAAGAAAGTAATAATCCAAATGCTACAAAAAGTGAAATACTTTTCATTATATTATCCTTTATGCAGAGATAGATGAAAAGTCTATTTTTTTACAATTTTATCCAGTAATAAAACTTTGTTATTCTCATCCAGTACTTTAACGAAATAAATGCCGGAGTTAGCTGAAGTAAGATCAATACTTGATGTTGATGAATCGTTTAACACTCTAACGCCAAACTCATTGTAAACCTCTATGTAAAATACATCCTTTTCCATTCCCGAAACCATAAACACGGATGTACCGGGATTCGGGTATATCAATATTCTCTTTTTATCCATACTCTCAGGAACATAGCCTGTTGTTGTTCCGTTGTACAGATCCTCAATCTCGCTATCTGACAGGTTTCGTCCATAAACTCTAATCTCGTCCATTTTCCCGTTTAGAAAAGCTCCCCATCCTTCCTGATTAAAATGTGCTCCGATACGCCACGGATCATTCGATGCCGGTGCGGTTGTATTCACTCCCACATCCACAAGCTCACCGTTATAATAAAGTCTGTAACCTGTATTCGACTTTGTAAAGGCAACGAACTGCCATTCATTTGTTGTAATCTCTTTGGTCATTGTTAACTGAGCCGGCCAGAAAAACCTTACTTCCCCTTCAAAAATATCACTTTCAAGCCCGTTTGCCTCTCCACCTGAAAAATTATGCCTGTTACCGAAAAGCCATTGACGTGTTTCCAGATCATTGGGTTGAAACCAATAAATAATCGAAAAATCATTGAAAAGATTAACCCCGATATGTGGGATAACAATAAAATTATCAGTTCCGTTGAAAGCATAAGCACTATTTGGATTTCCATTCATATCAGTTGTCAGTTCTGCATTTATCTCGCTTGCATTGTATCCGTTACCACTTTCATCGTTTGCATTTCCATTGAAAGGATAATATGCAATTAAATCCTGTTGCTCCGGTTCGGGGATAATTACAATATCGCTAAGGTCGGGAATTTCAATATCACTCCCCGGCATCCAGTCATCATCACCATATTCATAGGCTCCTGCATCGGGAGCAGTACCCATATATCCATCCGTAATCCCAGGAATGACAGTACCGTAGTCAATTGCCGGAGATCCTTGTTGTAATCTAAAATCTCCATTTTGGGGATCGATGAACATTGGGTTGCTTGTTGTAAGATTTGTTTCAAAATATGTCCCCACATTCCACTGCTTATTGGAAAGGTTATTAATTACTTTCTGATTAACAATCTGAGTTCCAGATTGCCCCCAGGCCCATTGGGCATTAGCACAATTCCAGACCGTGTTATTGTATATTTCGTGGTCAACAGCAGGCTTGTTTGTTTGTATTGCATACGCACAATTCCAAACCACATTATGATGAACGATATAAGCTGTATCATAATTATCAAGATAGATTCCCGTTGCCGTTCCCGAAGCATGATTGTCGTGAACCCAGTTATATGCGATTTCGGAACCTCCACCATTAGTGTGATATGAATATGTCAATCCGAGGTCGTCGCACATAATCCCACAATCGTAAAGGTGATTGTATTTAATATTTGTGTTATTGCATTTTCGATGAACGAGGATACTTCGGGCTGAGGTGTGCAATGTACTATGAAGGATATTGTGTCCTGTACCGGTTGCACAAACCGGCCCGGCATCGGTTGCAGACCAGTCACAATTTTCGATAAGACAATTTTCAACTGTGTTCCCAATACCACCTACACTTATCCCATCGCCCCAGCTATAAGCCACATAGCAGTTTTTGACAATGTTCCCCGTACCGGATACATGAATACCCATACCGTCCCAATTGTTGATAGAAAATTCGGGAGGTTGAGCATTTTGTCTTCCCCAACCATTATTATAAAAATAGAAAGGCGTAGGAAACCAAACGCTTCCTCCATCCAAAACACAGCCTGTTGCACTGCCAAAATTGACTGAAGACCATACAAAATTTATATTTTTAATTTCAATATATTCCTTTCCTTCGCAATCGAAACCGTATAGCCTTGTCCGTACTTCCACTTGCGAGGTATCAACACCCTGCCCATTTACAGGGAAATAATAAAGCGTATCATTTTGCCAATGCCACTCATTTTGATGGTCAAGGGCGTGAAGATGCTTAAAAATATATCCCAAACCGTTTCCAAGATATACACCTGGATTGTAATCGTTCCATGGTGACGAACGTTCATCGCAATGAACTGTATTACCTGATGATGATGATATCATACCAATGTGAGCTATCCATTTATGGCCTGTCAGGATTTTGCAGTAACCTCCAACCCAATAATTATCCGGCTTATTCATACCCGTAAAAGTTGCATCGCCATTGGCACTTGCATTAACAGGATTCCAGTCTGCTGTGCTGTAAATATCTCCTGTAAGCAGATCAGGATACCTTGCAGGATAAGCCCTTTTCTTGTCAACAAAAAGTTGTGTCACCGAATCGGGGAAGTGTGCTTTGTAAATATTGTTTTGATATGGCTCCCAGCCAGTAACCGTGTCACTTCCGACTATCACAACGCGGTCATCATTATAATTCCGAAAAATAATGGAATTCCCTGATTGTCCGTTGTTTGAGGGAGTTACAGTCTCACGGTATGTCCCGGCCATAATATGGCAAGTTTCGCCGGCTACCATAATATCGGCCGCTTTCTGGATGGTTTTGAACGGCTGCTCAAAAGTTCCCGGATTATTATCAGAGCCATCTTGAGAGACATAATACTGGGCTCTAAGAGTCTGTGCAAAGACCATAAAAAACAATAATGAAAAAAAATTGAATCTGATTAGTAGCATAATTCTAAATTTTTCGTGATGAATATTTTAAACTATAAAAACACTCAAAAAGTAAGTGTATGAAAATGTAATATTTTATTTTCAAAATTTTATTTCAATTTCCTCTTCAATTATAATATTTAACGAACTTTTTCCTGCGCCAAGAAAATATTTCCCGGGTCTTGCAAGATATTTCTGTTTCTCTATATCCCAGCGTGCAAAGGTTTTAACCGGAATTTTCAGCTCCACTTTTCCTGATTCCCCCTTGTTCAGAAATACCCTTTTAAAACCGACAAGAACTTTTATGGGATCATCCTTACCAGGAGCAGCCCTTCTTGCATAAATCTGTATTACCTCTTCGCCATCTGCACGGCCTTCATTTGTTATACTTACTGACAGTGTAATAGTGTCATCATTGCTGTATTTATCTTTATTCAAAGTCAGGCCGGTATATAAAAAATCGGAATAGCTCAATCCATACCCGAAAGGATAAAGCGGATCACCCTTAAAATATTTGTAAGTGCGGCCATCCATATTATAATCCTCAAATGGAGGAAGATCGTCTGTTGATTTGTAAAATGTCACAGGCAGCCGTCCTGAAGGGCTAACATTTCCGAAGATGATATCAGCAACTGCATTACCCCCCTCCTCACCCGGATACCAGGCAAACAGAATGGCATCAGCCAAATCAGCAACCTCTCCTAGAGCTATTGCGCTACCACCTGTAACTACTACAATCAAGGGTTTATCATTAATCCTTTTGCGCATCTTTTTCACATATTCAACCTGATTGGCAGGAAGCTCTATTTTCATCCTGTCGCCACCGTCAGGATTAAGCATTGCATCGCCCTGTTCACCTTCAAAAAGTGAGTTTATACCGATGCATACAACTGTGACGTCAGCCCGGCTTGCCTGCCAGAATCCAGTCATTATTGTATCATTATGAAACATAAAACCCTGGTTATACTCAACTGTTGTGCCAATGCCTGCCCTGCCTATTATCCCTTCAAGGATTGTAATCATTTTTTTGGAAAATCCATTATAGTTCCCAAGAAGAGTTGTGATATCTGCGGCAGTCGGCCCTACTACAAGCATAGTACTTAAGGTGTCGGGATTAATGGGAAGTATATTATTTCTGTTTTTTAGCAAGACAACAGACTTTGCAGCCGTTTCGAGAGCCAGTTTTCTGTGTTTGTCACTATCAACAACATCTGTGAGAATTTTCGAATACGGGACTATTTCATCCGGATCGAACAAACCGAGCTTGAATCTAGTTCTTAAAAGCGGTTTTAAGTCCTTTTCAACAAGACTTTCATCAATTAATCCTGAGTCAACCGCAGCAGGCAGATATTTGTAAAGATAACCGCAGTTTAGATTAACTCCTGCTTTAGCAGCCATAGCCGTAGCCTGTACCTTTTCAGTAACCAGCTTATGTCTGGCCCATATATCATCAAGCGCCCAACAATCTGAAACAATGTGGCCTGTAAAACCCCACTCTTTTTTCAGAATAGTATCAAGGAGATAACTGCTTCCACAACAAGGCTTGTCGTAGGTTCTGTTATAGGCACACATCACAGATTCAACACCTGCTTTAACAAGAGCCTCAAAACCCGGAAGATATGTCTCTCTGAAATCCCGCTCGGAAGGCAAAGCGTTAAATCTGTGCCTTAACATCTCAGGTCCGCTATGAACCACATAATGTTTGGCACAGGCCGATGCTTTCAAATATTTGGGATTGTTGCCCTGAAGTCCTTTCACAAAAGCTACACCGATTAGGGATGTTAAATACGGGTCCTCACCGTAGGTCTCCTGCCCACGTCCCCAACGCGGATCGCGAAAGATATTGATATTAGGTGTCCAAAATGACAAGCCTGAATATTGCGACCTGTTTCCCTTTTTTACAGCAAGGTGATGTTTAGCACGGGCTTCATCTGAAATGGCATCCGCAACTCTGAAAATAAGTTCATCATCAAAAGTGGCAGCCAATCCTATTGCCTGTGGAAAAACGGTAGCTTCTCCTGCTCTTGCAACACCGTGCAGACATTCGTTCCACCAGTTATAAGCAGGAATACCAAGATGTTCTATTTCAGGACTGTTATATAGCATCAAAGAAGCTTTCTCTTCCAGTGTCAATCTACCGATTAAATCATCAATGCGTTTATCAACAGATAAAGCCGGATTTTGAAAAGGATAGTCCCAATCTTTCTGTTCAGTTTGTTGATTACATGCGAACAGCCAAATAATTATAAAAAGGAAAAACAGAAACCAGAAATTTATCATCAAGGATTTAAGTAAAAGGTATGTTTTTATCATATTTCAAGAATTTTTAAATCAATCTCTTTTAAACTTATTCACAATATTTTGATCATACCTCCGGCTTGAATGTTTTCTCCAAATAGTATCAACAACCCAGATCGGTTCAATATTCTTTGATTCCCATTGATGAAGCTCGGATAGCAGGTCAGCTGCAATTTCGGGATACTGCTGAAAAAGGTCCTTCGTTTCGCTTATATCATTTTTGAGATCAAACAGCCATCGCTGTCCGTAAGGAGTTATGACAAGTTTCCAATCACCTTTGCGCACAGCCTTCCGGTAAACATTACGCCAAAACAGAACCTCGTGGGGTCTCTCAGAATTTTCACCATTCAGAAAAGGAATTAAATTAACTCCGAAATAATTTCTGTCGCGGGGTAATCGTCCGTTAGCAGCCTCAATAAATGTTGGTAAAAGATCGAGAGTGCTTACAGGATAATTATAAACAGTACCCTGCATAATATGCTTTGGCCATTTCATTAAAAACGGAACACGAATACCACCTTCGAGAAATGTTCCCTTTGTGCCACGCAGAGGGTCATTAAGTGATGCATTGTAAGGCATTGCTCCCCCGTTATCATTGGCAAATACAATTAATGTGTTATCGGTTAACCCAAGTTCGTCAAGCTTACGCAATACTTTCCCAATATTTTCATCCAGCGATGTTGTCATAGCAGCATTTTTCTTTCTTACACCTGTTCTGAAGTCAGCATCAAACACATTTATCAGGCTATCAGGAGCCTGCAAGGGAGTGTGTGGTGCATTAAAGGACAAATAGAGAAAAAAAGGCTCATCTTTGTGACGCTCAATAAAACCGACCGCCTCATTGCCAAAAGCATCAGTCAGATAAGGAAGGGAATCTTTTGTGATATCCTTATAATTGCATGCCAGAGATTTCAATGATTTGGGATAAAAATATTGGCTCCCACCACCGGGAATTCCGAAAAACTCATCAAAACCTCTGTTATGTGGCAAAAAATGAGGCTCTGAACCCAAATGCCACTTCCCTATTATTCCTGTTGCGTATCCGTTTTGTTTCATTAGATCGGCAATTGTTAATTCCGTCAGCGGCAAGCCTCTGACCGAATCAGGAACATTTGGATCGGGTTTGCCCGGAAGGTTTGTATATTGTCCAAATCGCTGTGGATACCTCCCCGTCATAAGTCCTGCGCGGGAAGGACTACAAACAGAAGCAGTAACATATCCATTTGTAAACATTACACCTTCGCTTGCCAGTTTATCCAGATTAGGGGTACGGTATTTTGAATTTCCATGAAAGCCGAAATCGGCATAACCGGCATCATCCGAAAAAAAGAGGATTATATTTGGTTTACGTTCTTTTTTACAACCAGTCACCGAAAACCCAGCAATCAGGATAATTAGAATTAGGATTGTAATTGAATTGTTTTTCATATATTCAATTTTTTATAATATTACCCCTTCAGGGTTTGCTTTCCCTGTTAATCCCAGCCTATAATCATTTCATCCCCTCGGGATTTGCTATTTTTCTAATACCAAGTTTTACAAAAATAAACATTCCCGTAAAACTCCGAAGGAGTGGAATGATTATAACAAACAATAGCACCATTTCCAAAACCCCGAAGGGGTGGCATCATTTTATCCAATCAAAAAGATATTTTTCTTCATGTTCAATTTCATATTCATTTAAAAATTTTATATACTCTTCTTTAAAAGTTCTTTTCCTATGATGCTCCTCCTGATTCTTTATATAATTATAAACTCTCTCAATATGTGAGTGTGAGTAGGAGAATGCACCATATCCTTCTTGCCAAGAAAATTGATATCCGATAAAATTCCTATCATTAATAAAGTTGCTGGAGTTGTTTTTTATATCACGCACTAAATCAGCAATCGCCATTGAAGGCCGCAACCCTACAAATACATGTATATGGTCAGAAACCCCATTAACGATTATTGATTTCTGATTTTTATTTTTGATAATACCTGTGATGTATTTGAAAACTTCATCTCGCCAGGGTTTTTGCAAAAGATTTTTTCTCCCGTTAACTGCAAAAACAATTTGAATGTAAATTTGTGAAAATGTTCCAGCCATAGCAATTTGTTTTTATTGTTAATACTAAATGGTTCATTTTGAATTATTATCTATAATCATTTCATCCCCTCGGGATTTGCTATTTTTCTAATACCAAGTTTTACAAAAATAGATATTCTCATAAAACTCCGAAGGAGTGGAATGATTATAACAACAATAGCACCATTTCCAAAACTCCGAAGGGGTGACATTATTCTATCCAATCAGATATTATTTCCGTACCCATTATTCCTCATACAGATACAGCCCAAACTCACTCACAACTGGACAAACAGGAGCATTAGTAATACAAAATCTTACCTTATTGGTAATCTGTATATCACCTCTCCAGAGACGCCTGTTTCCGATTGATGCACCTTGTGCAAATGTATTCCATTCTCCATTTTTCCAACTATCCAAAGCCCAACCATAAATTCGTTGCCCCGGGGGAAGATACTCACGCAAGCTGACAACATTAAAAGTAACGGGGTTATCAAATTCAAGAATTATGTGGGATTTGGTTACCGAATCATCACAAGACCAGAAGGTGTTTCTGTTACTGTCAATAACATTTGATGGATCGTACTCAATGCTCTCTCCTCTATTATTTGAAGCCGAAACTGTGGCACCAACAGCAAGGTCGTCGGCAAAAATCCTGTCAATGATTTTCTTGAATCCCTGTAGTGATTTTACATCATTTTCATGAAGCAGCCCCCTCTTATCCGGAGGAAGGTTAAGAAGGAAGTTTGCACCTCTGCCAATTGATTTAAAATAGAGATCGACCAGGTTCTCCGGACTCCGCACCATTGAATCCTGTGACTGATGATAAAACCAACCCGGTCGTATTGAAACATCGCATTCTCCTGGTATCCAGTATTTCCCATTTCTGGTTCCTATTGTATTCTGCCGGTAATTTGATATCCCGGGGCCAGGCTTTTTCCCGTCTCTTCCTTCAGGTGTCAGGGTAGCCCAGCAGGTATCGTTAGCTATTCCCCTTTCATTTCCAATCCAGCGGACATCAGGCCCCACATCGCTAAACAAGCAGGCATCAGGTTGCAATTCCCTGATAATTTTCCACGTACTGTCCCAGTCATAGTATGTCGAACGGTCAATCTTCCTTTCTTCTCTTGCCCCGCCATAGAATCCTGTGCCACCATTGGCACCATCGAACCACACCTCATAGACAGGTCCATATTCAGTCAGAAGTTCTTTCATCTGATTCCTGTAATACTCAATATATTCAGGCGTTCCATAATCTTTATGATTTCTGTCCCAGGGTGAGAGATAAACCCCGAATTTTAACCCGTACTTTTCACAGGCATCTGATATTTCACGAACTACATCGCCTTTACCATCTTTCCAGGGGCTGTTCTTCACAGAATGTTCTGTATATTTTGATGGCCAGAGGCAAAAGCCATCGTGATGCTTACAGGTTAAAATGAGCCCTTTCATTCCGGCATCCCTGGCACTACTAACAATCTGATCGGCATCAAAATCAACAGGATTAAAGATTGCCGGATCTTCATCCCCATATCCCCACTCCTTATCAGTAAATGTGTTAACAGTAAAGTGAAGAAAGCCGTAAAACTCCATTTCGTGCCATTTCAACTGTCTTTCTGATGGAACCGCACCATAAGGTAATGGAGGCTCAACTTTGGATTGACAGGAGATCAGAAACAAGGACAAAATAAAATAACAAAAAACAGATTTTCGTTTTATAAATATCTTAGGATAATACATTGACAGATTCTTTAAGTTATACATCTTGATTGCAAATTACTATTAGAGAAATAGCAAATATCTACTCTAAGTCCTTAATTAGCCCTTTAATTTTAAATGCAATTACAAGTAAAAGAATTCCCATCACAATGGCTATAACTCCCGAAATGACAACAAGAAATGCTGCTGACTGAAAGGGATTTAAAAACAGTATTATTCCAAAAATAAGCATCAGAATACCGTTAAATATCATTGAGTTTTTCTCATTTTTTGATAAGCTAACCTGTGTTGCCATATATAATTGCATTATTGCAACAATGACTGCCCAGCTTCCGATAAAGATAACAAACAGTTCAAGAGACTCCTGGGTATAAAATGTAATCATTGCTCCAAAGACAAGAATTATTAATGACCAGACCATCCCTGAAAGCCAGTGCGTATTATTCTTGATACTTCGAATAGCCTCAAACAGCATAATAACACCAAAAATAAGAATGACTATCCCAAAATACATAACAATAGCTACAATTGTTCCCTTAGGCACAAAGAGTGCGAGTAATCCGTAAAGAAGTGCAATTACACCATTTAGTGCAAGCATCTTCCAATTGTTTTTTAAATCTGACATAACTTTTTTTTGTAAAGATATTATTATTTATGATACCAACAAGTTCTCAATAATCCCTCTGGTTTGATTTCCATAAACTCCATCTATTTGTATTCCGTTGTTAGCTTGTAGAAGCCGGAGGGCATTATCTGTTTTATTTCCAAATACTCCATCCTCATCACCACAATTATATCCAAGATAATTTAGCAAAATCTGCAATTTTATAACTTCATCTCCTCTGCTATCTTTTTCTAGCACAGGCTGTGGGATTTCAATATTAACAACTTCTGAAACTCTTCTGAAACCAAGAATTTTTTCTGCATCATAGACTTTTATTGAAACTGCATTCCCCTGGTTTCCTCCAAGTGAGAATACTGTGGAGCCATCTTCATCAAAACCCATAAAGAATCCAACATGACCTTTCCACGAATGGATATCCTCACGCCAAAAGACCACAATATCACCTGGCACCGGAGAGGCAACCTCGTAACCAACATTGAGCCAAGAGCGGGCATTCGGCTTCCCCGACATACTGCAACCGGCTTTCATACACACCCAGTTAACAAATGTGCTGCACCATGAAATCTCATCGTTGCTGATTCCTGTGATCCCTGTTTCTTTAGCATAATTTACAATTGCCGGATTGTTCTCATTTCCCGGAATCTCCTTTATCCCGAGCTGAGATGCTGCAATCTTAATCAGTTCTTCCATAACCTGTTGTCTTTATTAAATCACTGTAAAAGCATAAAAAAATTGTTACTATTCAATAGCGTTTAAAGATTATAACAATTATATATCAACATGTTTTGTCATAATTTATTCCAAATTTTTAACATCCTTAAACGTCCTTCTTACTCCTCTTCTGTATTTATATTTCGGATATCCGAAAATTACAATTATGCCACCTGAATACCGCTCTAATATTCCATATTTCTTCTTGAATTTTTTTGCACCTTTTTTAATAAATGGATGCACCCCCCCAATCATACAACTACCAAGACCAAGACTTTCGGCAGCTATCATTGCATAGGTTGCAACTATATATGCATCAGCAGGATCGGCGTACATGGTTGTTTGAAAGCTGATTGCGAGAGGAGTATCATATAAAACTGCATTTTCGCCCTGGTCCATATTGGAGATATAGCTTGAAATAAGTCCGTTTAAAAAACTGTTAAACAGTTCCGATATCTCCTTTCCAATAAAAGGCTTCATTATTTTACTTCCGAGAAGAGAATAAATGAATTTATTCTTTTTCAAAACCCCGACAAAATCTTCTGAAAACGCCCTAATCGTCTCCTTCCCTTTCAAAACCACAACCTGCACATCCGACGGAGGTATTCCCATTGGTGCAGTTGATGCCGCCTCAAGAATTTTATCAATTTTTTCCTGCTCAACATTTTTATCTTTAAAATGGCGAATGCTTCTGCGTGAAGAAAGCAATGCATACAGCGAATCGTAAGAGGCATAGCGATCAGAAGGTGGAAGGGTAAACAAATCTTTCCCTGACATTTCCCGTCCCTCAATCTTAATAGCATCGTACGGACATACAGCCATACAATGACCACAGGCAAAACAGCCAAATACCGCATTTGCGCTTTCGTGTAATCTGCCATCTGTTATTTCGAGTGATTTATCAGAGCACACAGCAACACAAAGACCGCAAGAGGTACATTTGTCATAATCAATAATAATTTTACCTTTTTCACGAGTACGGGAGTTGATAATAGCCATGGTGCAATTTTTTTGAAGGGGTAAAGTTATGAAAATTATCGGCCTTACCAATATGAATAAAACTTTTGATAAACTTTTGCATCAGGCTGTTTTGATACAATTCACCATATGTAATTTCTATTTTTGTTGAATCTCTTCAGGATTCAAATATATTACATCTATAAATCACCAGCATTTCATACTGGGCTATTCACATTCAATCCACTCTGCGGATTGTACAATTTCGAGGCCTTTGCAAGGTAAAACCTGAATTATAATTCATAATACCTTAGCTTTGCAAATATATATTAAGCCGTGATAGAATATTCTATGTCGGCTTAGTATAAAAACATCTATGATTGATTTAAAACACTCAAGGGAATGATTAATGAAAAAGACGAGTACAAAATTTAATTTCCGTAATTGGAAAGTACTTTTAATAATACTCTTTCCAATCCAATGGCTTTTATTTTCAATCATTAGCAGTCACCATGATTTTGTTGAGACCTACTATTCTAACGGGCTGTACAAGGCTCTCTCTTTTATCCTCAGAATAGTTATCGGGTGGATTCCTTTTTCACTTGGAGAAATTATTGTCTATTCCCTGGTTCTTTATCTTATCGTCAGTCTGATTTGGAGTCTGTTTCGGGTTGCGACAAAGAAAATAAAATTCAAATCTCTCTTATTAAAACTTGTAATCAATTTGATGGCCTGGGCATCTCTTGTATATTTTCTATTTATGATTCTTTGGGGTTTAAACTATCAACGGGAGCCGCTTTTCCCCAATGCAGAAGAAAACTTTTCGACCGAAGAATTGAAAGGATTATGTGAGGCATTGATATTAAATGCAAATGAAAGCCGTAAAATAGCATCCGAACGAAACGGCAGCAAGGGTGTTCTTTTTATGGATGACAGAGAGGTAATTAATAAGGCATATATTGGCTATGAAAATCTGAATATAGAAAATAAAAAATTGGATTACAAATTTCCTTCTGTGAAGAAAATTATGTTCACCGGCCTGTTTTCCTCTATTGGGGTCAGTGGCATTTACAACCCTTTTACAGGCGAAGCAAACGTAAATATGGATCCGCCAGACTTCCTTATGCCTGCAACAGTTTGTCACGAAATGGCTCATCAATCAGGGATAGCACCCGAAGATGAAGCCAATTATATCGCATACATTGTTTGTAGCCGGCATCCTGATCCTTTCTTTCAATATTCTGGTAATATCCTGGCAATGCGATATGCTATGAGCACTTTGAGACGCATTGATACTGCCTCTTACTCTAGACTTTGGGGGGAAATAAACGACGACATAAAAAGCGACTTGTAACAGAATAGAATTTATTGGCAACAATTCAAAAATCCCTTTGAGAAATACTCCGATAAGGTTTATGACAGTTACCTGAAAGCAAACAGCCAGAAAGCCGGAATTAAAAGTTACGGACTTATGGTCAGGTTGTTATTAAATGATTACAGGAAAAGGGAATTGTAACCTCATTTATTTTTCTTTAAGCCTGGAAACCTCCGAATATAGAGCGATTTACAATGAAACAAAATGTTTAAAACAAAATGTTTAAAACAAAATGTTTAAAACAAAATGTTTTATTATAAATAAAATCCCTATCTTTGCAAGAAAGAAGTACTATGAATCCTTTCACATTAAAAGATTATGCAAGCCCTGAATATTTCTGCAACAGGAATAGTGAAATGGCAAAGATAATAAATGCATTGGAAAATCAGCGAAATCTCACTTTGTCGTCATTACGCAAAATGGGGAAAACAGGACTGATACACCATGTTTTTAACCATTTGAACAGGACAAGTGAATTTGATTTAATCTATTTCGACATTTACTATACTTCCTCATTGTCAGGATTCATTAATAAGTTCGGAACAAGTTTATTAACAGAAGAAGAATCGTTTTCTGAAAAAATAAAGAGAATGATAAAAAATTTCGTTAAAAGTATTAGGCCCACAGTAACTTATGATAGTCTTACCGGAGCACCTACTTTTTCTTTCAATGTAGATAATGAAACTACTGGGATTAAGACGATAGAGGAAATATTTGGTTTTTTAAAACAGAGAAGTCTTGAAAAACCCATTGTGATAGCAATTGATGAGTTTCAACAAATTGCAAATTATCCTGAAAGCAACATAGAAGCATTACTCCGCACACATATCCAAAAATTACTTAATGTAAACTTTATTTTTTCAGGTAGCGACAAACAACTTTTGACAAGTATGTTTACCGATGCAAAAAGGCCTTTTTATCAGAGTACCGAATTTATGCATCTTGAAGAAATTCCTGCTAATGAATATTCGCAATTCATAAAAACGAAATTTAAAAATGGTTCGATTTCAATTGATGGAGAAGCAATTAAAGACATTTTAACAATAACAAGACGTCATACCTATTATGTTCAATACCTGTGTAATAAATTATACAGTTCTGGTGTAAATAAAATTGATACCGAAACTGTAAAGCAAACATTTTATAATGTTTTAAATGAGAATGAAGTTTACTATTCGGAATACAGAGACTTGCTAACAAAGCAACAGTGGAATTTGCTAATTGCTTTGGCAAACGAAGAGGGTATTAGTAAAGTTACTACTTCTGCATTTATTAAAAAACATAATTTAAGTAACACAGCCACTGTCAGGCGTGGAATTAAATCGCTTTTAGATAAAAAACTGATTTATAAAAGGGATATGAAATATTTTGTTTACGATGTGTTTTTTGCAAAATGGTTATCAAGGCTATAACATAGTTCATCCCGAATGACTACGTTTGCCTTGAGGAGTGACATGAATAATTTCCTTGCTACTGAGTACCACCTTTGGGTAAATAGTCGGGGAATTCCTGGATCAAGCCGAAAAGTTGAGGTTTGTATTCCTCGACTTCATCATTTTTGAGTGGATTCAACACACCCCCTCTGTGGGCTGGATTTTAGCGCAGGCCGAGAGGGGGTGTGCCGGTCAGTGCGTCGGAGGGCTTGCCTGCCAAAGCTTCAGCGTAGGTGGGGGTGTGTGTGTTATCTCAGCCTGTTTGCAGCAACTCGCAATCTCCAGTTTTTCGCATAAGTAGGGTCTGCTGAAAAAATCTGTGGTGCGTCAGATACAAAGCCGCAAGGTGAAGTTGTATAGTAATACTACGATACTGAAGCAATGTAGTAGATGATGTGCCACAGACTAACATAAATAAATGCAAGGTTTTATTGCCATATGTGGTAAAAAGCTTGCACTTTAATAAATAATATTTGTTATAATTAACGGTAATTCAAATAATTATGTGTTTTTCAGCAGACCCTAAGTAAACCACTACCATATTTAGATTCCATATTGCCGGTAAAGAAACAATTTCCCGGTGTTCACAAATTAAACACCCACATTCACAAATAAAACCCCGGCGTTTACAAATCTATTTCATATTCGCCTTCGTGATGTCGTACCTTCGTTTCAAATCTTAATAAACAAATATATTATGAAAAAACTTACACTTATTACAGCGATTTTATTGATAGCCAATTTACTATCAGCACAATGGGTTCTGCAGAACATTGGTCCCAACTCAGGACCAATAAACGATATCTTCTTTATCGACCAGGATAATGGCTGGGTTGTGGGAAGTCAGGATTCATATACAAATGATGGAGGATATACATGGAACTGGATGTCAATTTATGGTACCATGAACAGTATATTTTTTACTGATCAAAACAAAGGCTGGGTTGTTGGGAATGGTGGAAAAATAATGCATACTGTTGATGGAGGCGAAAATTGGGAAAACCAGGAAAGTGGTACTAGTACAGGCTTTGACTTGCAAAGTGTATTTTTTGTGGATTCATTAAATGGCTGGATCGTTGGAACCTGGTTTGCCTCGTGTTCGTTTATTCCTATAGTGCTTCATACAAATGATGGTGGCATAACATGGGTAGAACAAGCTTCAAATGGGGCTAATGGAACAGCCTTAAATGATATATTTTTTATTAATGATACTACCGGCTGGGCAATAGGAGCACCAGTGGCTACCCATGGCATACTATTTACAAATGATGGTGGAAATACCTGGATACAATTATATTATTATGGTGGTACATCCATTTATTTTAAGGATGAAAACAATGGTTGGTATGCAGGATATGATGGCATCTACCATACTTCAGATGGGGGAGTAGCCTGGGAACAACAGCTCGGTGTTACAATTCCCAACGGCGGGTTGAATGATATTTTCTTTTTAGATTCATTAAACGGCTGGGCAGTTGGCGATAACGGTACAATTTTTCACACATTGAATGGAGGTGAAAACTGGGCGGACATAGAAAGCGGAACAACACATGATTTAATGGCTGTTTGTTCAGAAGAAGCAGATAAATGTTGGATATGTGGGAGACACTCAATGATATTATACGGTCCTACCGAAAAAATAAATGCTGACCTATACGTCTCGCCAACAGGGAACAACAATAATAGCGGCCTTACCCCCGATGACCCGTTTAGGAATATTTACGCAGCAACATTATTAATTTTAGCCGACAGCAATAATCCGCATACCATATACCTAGGGGAGGGTACTTATGGCACTTACCCCAACTATGAAGTATTCCCTATTATTCTCCCCAACCATATTAGCCTTGAAGGTGTTTCTACGGAAAGCGTAATTCTCCAAACGTCAGGAGCGCTTGCCATTAAAATCGACAATACTATCAATAATAATATTTCTTATCTGACCATTACAGGAGGATCATCATCCGGTGCCATCAATTGCGAAAATTCAGATCCCTTATTAGAAAACCTGAAAATTACAGGGTCTTCCGGTTGTGGAATCTATTGTTCCAATGCTAACCCATTAATTAAATTTTCTGTTATATCAGGGAATCAAGGGAATGGCATTAATTGTTCCTATTCAGACCCTAACGTCCAGGATTGCAATATATCGGGGAATAATGGAAATGGCATTAGTTGTTCCAATGCTAACCCGATGATCAATTTTTCTGATATATCAGGGAATCAAGGAGATGGCATTAGTTGTTCCTATTCAGACCCTAATGTCCAGGATTGCAATATAACGGGGAACATTGGAGGTGGCATTTACTGTTCACATTCCAATCCCATTATACAAAACTTAACAATATCAGAAAACTCAGGTTCTGGAATATATTGCGGTGGTTCAAATCCAATAGTAAAAAATACCAAAATTATAAGTAACTCAGCCCCTGGTGGTTTTTTGGGTAAAGATGGAGGTGGAATCAAATGCATAAGTTCTAATCCCATCTTACAGAATATTCTTATTTCAAATAATTTTGCGGAAGATGATGGTGGTGGAACTTATTTTTATAACTCAAATCCTACCATTAAAAATGTTATTATCTCCGACAACTCTGCTGATGACCAGGGTGGAGGTGTCTTT
>JAUVIX010000165.1 GCA_030592565.1 Chlorobiota bacterium | reverse complement strand
CCTGGTATCCTCGCAAGTAATAATTACATTTTCATTGTCAAACCAAACAACACCTTCTGTTTGCGAATCCTTCATATCAGGAAAATTGATACGATAAACTTCTTCTGCATTAAAATCATGACCGTCAAATCCCTTAAAGAGAAAAACAAACGGGATATAATCTTTATATCCAACAAGTACCAGATTTCCAGATGAGCTGTTATAATCAGCTCCGGTAACAAGCCCGCCTGCATCAAAAGTAGCAACCGCATTAACCTTAAATATACCAGATGTTTTCGGGAGTTTATACATTCGGGTATGATAATCTGCCCAATTCTTTGAGAAAATTATCAATGAATCGCCGAAACTTATAACTGACTCACAGTCAAAATTATTCTTATGCCATTTAACAGCAAATGATTCCTGGTCATTGTAGGAAAAGGAAATAATGTCTGCCTCAACTTCAACCATATTACCTGCTTCGATATCTTTTTTCAGGACCTTATAAATCGCAAGGTCTTTTCTGTTTCCCTTATTATTCCCAAAATCACCAACATAAATACAATCATCATCCTGAGCAATATCTTCCCAGTCATGATTCTCCACATTTGTAATCCTTACAGTTTTTATGACTTTGCCAGTATTTTTTTCTATTTTATATATTTCAGATTCGCCACCGCTATCGTTAAAAGTCCACAAGCAATCTTCAAACAAAATCACACCTGATGATTCATTTACATTTTTCGACAACTTGCTGTAAATATCAAGGACTCCTGAATATTCAACAGTTGTGTAAGGCTTATCTCCTATCTGTGCATAAGAGCCACCTGCCAAAAACAAATAAATAGCAATAAGCAGAAATAATTTCAAATAATTCGGTTTCACATTAAATCAGTTAGTTAATAATACAAGAGATTAAGAGTACACCTCTTTCTTAGCAGCCTTTACTGTGTTCTGTAATAATGATACAATTGTCATCGGCCCAACACCGCCAGGTACTGGGGTAATATAAGAAGCCACTCCAGCAACTTTCTCAAAATCAACATCACCAACAAGCCTGAAGCCCGATTTTGTCTCTTCGGAGGGCACTCTGTGAATTCCTACATCAATAACAACAGCGCCTGGTTTGACCATTTCGTGAGTAACAAACTTCGGTTGTCCCATCGCTACGATAAGTATATCTGCAGATTTGGCAATTTTTTTAAGGTTTTTTGTTTTGCTGTGACAAAGAGTTACTGTACAATTTCCGGGATTTGCTTTTCGAGACAGCAACACGCTTATCGGTGAACCAACAATATGACTACGGCCAAGCACAACACAATGCTTGCCTTCCGTTTCAATATTATATCTTTCGAGAAGCTGGATTATTCCAAAAGGAGTAGCAGGCAGATATGTTGGCAGGCCAAGCATCATTTTTCCAACATTCATCGGATGAAAACCGTCAACATCTTTTGCAGGATTTATACTTTCTATTATTTTCTTATCCGAAATATGATCAGGCAGAGGAAGTTGCACAATAAGTCCGTCAATTTCATCATCATTATTGACATATTCAATGGCATCCAAAAGCTCTCTTTCAGTGATATCAGAGGGGTATCTGTAAATTGATGATAAAATCCCTACTTCACTACACGATTTCTCCTTATTTCTTACATAAGTCTGGCTTGCAGTATCTTCACCTACAAGAATAGCTGCAAGATGAGGGTCTTTATCTTTGTTGTCGATAAGATCAGCTACCTCGGCAGCAATCTCCATTTTAATTTGTTTTGCGGTCTCTTTTCCGTCTATTATTTTCATATATTAAATTTTGAAATATACTGGGTTTCACCAAACATCCATTTAAAACACTAACCTATAACCCATAACTCAAAACACTCTAACGTCCACCCATTCCACGCATATTAGCCATTGCCTTCATCAGGTTTTTTCCTTTTCCACCTGAGATGGCTTTCATCATTTTTTGAGTCTCGGAGAATTGTTTTATCAACTGATTAACCTCCTGGATATTTGTTCCGCTTCCCTTTGCAATTCTTTTCCTGCGGCTTCCATTCAATACTTTTGGATTTTCACGCTCTTCCATAGTCATCGAATAGATAATCGCTTCAATTCCTTTAAAAGCATCATCATCAATATCCATATTTTTTAAGGCTTTACCCATCCCGGGAATCATCCCCATCAGATCTTTCACATTACCCATTTTCTTGATCTGCTTAATCTGGTTCAGGAAGTCATTGAAATTGAACTGATTCTTTGCAATTTTCTTTTGAAGTTTTCTCGCTTCTTCAGCATCAAACTGCTCTTGAGCTTTCTCGACTAAAGAGACAATGTCGCCCATTCCGAGAATCCTATCGGCCATTCTGCTCGGATGAAAGACATCAATTGCATCCATCTTCTCGCCAATACCCACAAATTTAATGGGCTTATTAACGACAGACTTAATAGTAAGTGCAGCACCACCCCGTGTATCGCCATCTAACTTTGTAAGGACAACACCTTCAAAATCAAGTCTATCATTAAATGCTTTTGCTGTATTAACAGCATCCTGACCGGTCATCGAGTCAACCACAAACAAAGTCTCCTGCGGATTCACAACCTTCTTAATAGCTGTAATCTCGTTCATCATTTCCTCATCAACAGCCAAACGGCCTGCTGTGTCAATGATCACCACATTATGATCATATTCTTTGGCATATTTGACAGCATTTCCCGCAATCTTTACTGGGTTCTTATTATCTTCCTCAGTATAAACCTTCACTCCAACCTGCTCACCAAGCACCTTCAACTGATCTATCGCAGCAGGGCGATAAACGTCTCCTGCAACCAGCAACGGATTGCGTCCTTTTTTTGATTTCAGAAAATTTGCAAGCTTTGCCGAGAAGGTTGTTTTTCCAGAACCTTGTAATCCGGCAATCAGAATTATGGCAGGACTTCCCTTGATATCAAGTTCTGCCGTTTCGGAACCCATAAGTGTAGCAAGCTCATCGTGAACAACCTTCACCATTAGCTGCCCGGGAGAGACAGAAGATAATATCTTCTCTCCAAGAGCTTTTTCCTTTACAACACTCGTAAAATCCTTTGCTATTTTATAACTGACATCTGCATCAAGAAGAGCTTTCCTGACTTCCTTAAGAGTTTCGGCAACATTTATTTCAGTAATATGGCCGTGTCCCTTTAAAATCTTAAACGACCGTTCCAGTTTATCCGATAATCCTTCAAACATATTACATTATTTATATTACAAAATTAGAAAGCGCAAAATTAGTAAATATGTTCAAAGTTATGACCTCCAAATTTTATACTTTTTACAAAGACAAAAAAAAACTCTGATAATATAAAACTATAAACAAGTTACTCTCGTTTAGCTTTCTTTAGTCTCTTTTCAGCTTTTTTTTCTTTTGCAGTTTTAGCAGGTTCTTTTTTTACGTTTTTCTTTGAATCTTTACCTTTAGCCATAATATTATATTTTAAAAGTTAATTTTATTTTCCCCAACCAGGATACTTGCTTTTTAATTTTGAACAAAAATAAGCATTTTTTTTGTAATCAGAAAATAGTATAGCGGGTTCAGGTAAATTTTTCTCTTCAATAATAATATACTCTATATTGGCATTACCTGTTTTTCAATACCCATAATTCTACCATTTCGGAACTACGCCAGCTTTGATTTCTTTGTGTATTTTTAGAAGCCTGGCTTACTTTCTTTTGCATGAATAATTCCTTTTTAAATCGTCCTCCATCAGACAACTCAGCTTCGATAGGGTGACTCTCACTTACTTTTGTTATTTGCGCCAGATTCGAAAACAAAATAACAACTCTACCTTCGGCATTAAGGTGTTTTTCTGCTTCAGCGAAAAAGTGTGGAAACAGGTTGGCATCGTAATATATGGCTTTATCCAGCCCCTCAATATTATTAGAAGCAGGAAGCCAGGGAGGATTAAAGACAATTAATTCCGTTTTCAGATTGCAGTTGGCAAACAAATCGCCATATATCAGATCTATTTTTGAATGTAGCTTATTTCTATTCATATCTTCGTTCAACCCAATAATTGAATTCGGATTAGAATCTGTCCCACAAACTTTTCCGAAACCATGTTTCAACATCTGATAAGAGAGAACTCCACTACCAATCCCAATATCAATAGCTGATTTCTTTTCTCCCTTATATTGTTTCAGCCAGTTATCAAAAAGTTTCAAATGCTCAAATCGGGTTGGAAAATAAGTACCAAAAAAGGGATGTATTTCCCTATCTAAAACCTTAATATAAATACCTTTCTCGTACCATTGCCACGAACTGTTTAAACCCTGAACCTGGGGAAAGGGTAATAAAAACTCATCCAATTCGGGGTATAATATTTTAAGCCAGCCAATTTCCGGTGCTTTTCTTACAACCAATTTATTATTGCTTACCACTAATAGTAACCTATGAGAAAATTTGCGATATACTGAACGAAAATCACGCTGTCCCTGAAATGATTGATCGGAATATTTGCTTTTTACATATCTCTTTAGTTCTCTCAATACAGCAAGGCCGCTGCTATAAAAATCGACTACTAATACATAGTATCCATCAACAAGTGCTTCAACAGCAATTTGTGGATCCATCCGGCGCTTATATGGAACTACATCAATATTCTGAATAATTGGCTCCGGACGATCAGCCTCTATTTCCCTGCCTGAAATTTCAAATACTAACCCTGATTCGTTCTTAAGCATTTTCTAAAATTATTCTATTCATTATTCTTAGTACTACATCTCATTCCATCTTTTCTTCATCCACTCTTCCTGTTGCTCCCTACTGAGAAAAGTCCATGCAACAATACGACTTATTTTATTCCCCTGCCCCATTGGAATGGTTTTTACTTCAACAGCTTCCACTCTTTTTAGTGTTTTATAAACACTTTTGAGAATATATTTTTTTGAAATCAAAGTAGAAAACCAAAAACAGGAAGTGGAGAACTGCTTACTTTGGAGAATCATATCTCGCACAAATCTCTTTTCACCTCCTTCGCACCACAATTCACTATTTTGACCTCCAAAGTTCAAGGTTGGTTTGGTAACTTTTTTATGACCCAGGTTACTTAATTTACGAAGTGTTCCCGACTGGGCTTCAGCTAAAGAAGAATGAAAAGGGGGATTACAAACAGTCAAATCAATTTGTTCGTCCTTTTTAAGAATCCCACAAAAAAAGTCTTTTGGATTATCCTGCAATCTAAGTTCAATCTTTCCTTTCAAAAAGGGGTTCGATTTAATTATTCTATCAGCAGATTTAATGGCAACCGGATCAATATCAGAACCTATAAATAACCAACCATATTCTCTGTTTCCAATGATTGGATAAACGCAATTTGCACCAACACCAATGTCGAGGCATTTAATCATATTACCCGTTGGGATTTCTCCATTATTATTGTCACGCAACAGATCTGCCATATAATGGATATAGTCTGCTCTACCCGGAATGGGTGGACATAAATAATTTTGAGGAATATTCCAATTGTCGATATCGTAAGAATTTTTCAACAGGGCCTTATTAAGCATCTTCACAGCATCCGGGTTAGAAAAATCAATTGATTCATCGTTGTAAACATTCAACTTTACAAATTGAGCTAACTCCGGACAACAATCAATAAGCTGCTTAAAATCATAGCGCTCACGATGCCTGTTTCGTGGATGCAATCTTGATTTTGTGTTCCGTGTACCACGTGCTGCCTTTTTATTTAGCTGAGCAGTAGTGGCCCCTGATTTTTCTTTCATTTTATCGTTTAACATGTAATATATTGAATTTCAGTTGTCGACAAATTGTCGACAAGTCAATTCCGTTGTCCTTCTCTCTTTTCTTCAACCTATACCAATAATCTCTGGGTTTGGCACTTTCTGCTAATATTTCAACAACATCCACTATTGATAATCGCTTTTTTATAATTGCACCAACAAAGATAAAAGAAAGTCTGAAGAAAACTCAGTAATTAATGAATTCAATTTCATTTAAAATTCTCACTATCCTGTGAAGTAAATTAATTTGCTTGAATAATATCAAATCAGGAGATTTGTACATCATACATCATAGTCAGGAGACTATGCTAAGAGAAGGGAATTGCAAATATGAGACCTTTAAGCTGCCCCCTCATTCGTCTCCATTTTTAATTTTCTTCGACAACTTAATTATGTCTTGTTCTATTTCTTCCAAACTATTTTCTTTTTCAATTTGCTTTTGAGTTTCTTTATACTTTTTAAATTCTTCGCTTGATTTTTCTAATGCCATTTGATGACTGATTTTTCCTGCGTGTGTTAAAAGTTCTTTTCCGTTAAGTTGTACAATAACATCTAATCTCGAAATCCAATCTTTCATATACAATGGTGTATTTTCGAGTGCCATCGTTTCGGCAAATGCAAGATATTGTTCTACAATTAATCCAAGCAATTTTATTTCATCTTCTTGCAGATAATTCTTAGCAATACTTATTTCACTTTTCTTTATTTTAGAGTTTTTTTCTTTGTCATAAGATTGCATTCCTAAAAGTGGTAAACTTGCATCAGTTCTGCGATAAACCAATTCTGCGGCTGTCTGTTCACTAATTGCCCAAAGTAATTTATTTTGTACAATTTTAAAGAACATCAACGTACTTTCATCTTTTGGGTCATAATCAATACTTGTTGCATAAATATCTTTAATTTTCTGATAGAAAAAACGTTCCGAAATACGTATTTCACGAATACGCTCTTGCAGTTCGTTAAAGTAATTCATCGAATTACCTGATTTAAATCTATCGTCATTTAAAGCAAAACCTTTTATTATGTATTCCTTTAAACGCTGTGTTGCCCAAATTCTGAACTGTGTACCTTGCTTAGATTTTACACGATAACCAACCGAAATAATTACATCAAGATTATATAATTTTACATCTCTTGATTGTGTTTTGCCAACAATAGCACCGTGTTGAGTGGTTGTTCGGAAATTCCGAACAACCATATTTTCTTGCAATTCTCCTTCTTCAAAAATATGTTTAATATGTTCGCTTACGGTTGCTTTCGATTTATCAAAAAGCTCGCATAATTGCATTTGAGTAAGCCAAACTGTTTCATTTTCAAAACGAACATCAAGCTTTGTTTCTCCACTTTCTGTTTGGTATATTATTATTTGTGAGTTATTTTCTTTCATAGTTTCGACTTAAAATTTTATTCATCCTTTCATTTCTTTATAAAATTTATCACTCACAAAATAAAGATTATCATTTGCTCTTGAACAGGCTACATAAAATTTATTTTTTGTCTGAGGTTTTAATTTAGTTAAATCACTAAAATTGTCTAATGTAGTCTTATTCAGCACTACACAAATATTTTTGTAATGATTTTCCCCTTTTCTATCACCCCAATTTCGTGAAAAGCATTTGTATTTGTAATGTTCTTGATAAAACAATTTTACAATTCTTTTATCATTAAAAATTTCAACAGCTTGCTCTTTATCTTCGATTATAGAAACAACAGTGTCACTTTTTTTATGAGATTTTATTTCAATTCCTAAGTTGTCAGTAATAAATTTGCAAACACGTGAACTACACCTCCAACTTTTATCTAAACTATCAGTGTCAACATTCAATCCCATTTTTTCAAATAGTTTTTTGTATTTATCAAATTCATTATGAATTGATTTATTTACACTTCCATCTCTACTTGTATCAAAAGTATGTTGATAGAAGTCTCCAACTAATAAAATATTTATATTGGACTGTGTAATACTTTTTAAAAAATTAAAATCATTACCTCCAAAATCCTGAATTTCATCAATATATAAATTATCATAATATTTTTCAAGTCTGGTATTGACATTAATTAATTCATTTTCTTTTTCGATAAATTTTGATAT
>JAUVIX010000212.1 GCA_030592565.1 Chlorobiota bacterium | reverse complement strand
CCCCCCAACTCAAGGACTACCTTTTTCTTTCCAGCATCCTGCTTCATTTTCCAGCCAACTTCCGGAGAACCTGTAAAGGTGAGCAAATTAAATCTCTGGTCGGTTACAAGCTTGTTTCCGGTATTCCTGTCCATCGGAATTATTGAAACTGCACCTTTAGGCAGTACGGTTTTATCAATTATTTGTGCAAGTTTTAAGGTAGAAAGAGGTGTGGAGGTGGAAGGCTTCAATATTATCGGACAGCCTGCTGCAATGGCAGGGGCAATTTTATGAACGGCAAGATTCATTGGAAAGTTGAAAGGTGAAATACCAGCTACGAGTCCCACGGGGAAATATCTTACAATGCCCTCTTTCTTATCTCCGGCAGGCGTCCAGTCTAGATCAATGTACTCCTTTGGCAGGCGTTTGCTCTCTTCGGCTGCAATTATGAAGGTTTGTATGGCTCTGTTAATCTCACCAAGAGAATACTTCATTGGTTTTGCTGCCTCCAGGCAAAGCAGATGTGCAAAGTCATCACGGTTATCTTTCAATGCAGTTGCTATTTCCGTTAAAACTTCATATTTTTTCCACGAGGGAAAATCTCTCATCTCACAAGCAACGGATTCTGCCTTCAGGATTGCCTTTTCAAGTATATCCTCATTGCCAAGAAAAGTTTTTGCAATGACCTCCCCGTTATAAGGATTTATAACTTCAAATTCTTTCTCTGACTGAATAAATTCTCCGGCCGCATATATTTTAAAATTAGACATAATAAGTTTTTTAAGTTTTAGAAAACAAAAATAGGGAAATTGGGAGTTGGTTTGAAAAAGAATGTTGATTTGGATAAAGTTTTACATAATTGGGGATTCAACCTTCCGGGATTTTCCACGTTGTCATTCCGACTCATGGGGCTGGCATATGGGGAAGGAGGAATCCGTTTGCTATGAAACAACCTGCTGTCAGAAAAAATTGAGCTGTTCGGGATTTTAACGGTGGATAAGTGTGGGAGCTAATCCCGAACTTAATGTCCACAGGATTTGAAATCCTGATATAACAGATTTCGGATTATCCAACGCACGAGCTTACGTTAAAATCCGGAACAGCCCAAAGAAACAAACGGCAGCCCAAACCATTTCAACAAACAAAACTATTAACGCACAATCAACGGAGTAGTAATGGTATTACTGTGATGCAATGCCCTGTCAACTATGTACGCTTTAAACATAATGGTATCGAAAGGCGAGGTTGGGTCATGAATAAAAAGGGTATCCTCAACCTCCCCGCTTATTGATTTGTTTGAGCTGAGTGGGGTAAGAATGGGAATTCGCCCGTTGAAATTAAGTGTGTCCACATCTCCTGTTGACGGGTCGGTTTGGGTCAGAAAAACTTCTATAGTGTCACCATTCTGAATTTCAAAATATGAGATAAAAAGGTTGTAATCATATGGCGGAATAGTATCGTACTGAAAAAGTCCAATATCGCCGTCACCGTCGGTAAATGAAAAAACCAGAACACCCCTCTCAGGATAGCTCTGTCCGTAGTTGTAAATAGTTAAGAAATTTTCAAATTTAATTTCAGGCTCAACAGGATATACATCCTTTTTCCTACAGGCATAAAACATACCTGCAATAGCAATTATAAGAATTATATTTTTAAAAAATATTTTCTTCATTTATCCTGTATTCAATAGATAAAAGACAAAATTAACAAAATTATTGTACGTACTTGTAAATTATTGTTTCCTTATCTTTGCAAAATTACACATTAAGAATGAATACAAAGGATATCGAAAGCCGGATTTTCACAATCTCTTCCGAAAGGGAGTTTAATAATGTATCTCTTGAAATTTTTAATTATCAGTATAATACTGTTGAAATTTACAAACAATTTGTTGATTCCATAACCGATGATATTCATTCTATAAAGAGTTTTGACCACATTCCTTTTCTTCCCATTGAATTTTTTAAAACCCACAAAGTGATGGCAAAAGGATTAAAAGAGGAAAGCGTTTTTTTAAGCAGTGGCACAACAGGAACATCTCAAAGCCTGCATTTTATTGCTAATTTATCACTATATGAAAAAAGCTTTGTGAAGGGTTTTCAGTTTTTTTATGGAAGTCCGGCAAAATATAGAATTCTGGCATTGCTTCCCTCCTATCTGGAACGTGAAGGGTCGTCGCTGGTTTTTATGGCTGGAAAGCTAATTGATTTGTCAGAAAATACTGACAGTGGCTTTTTTCTTGACAACTATAACGAACTTGCTGATTTGCTTACAAAAAAAGACTCCAATAGTGTTTTCCTGCTGGGAGTAACTTATGCCCTGCTTGATCTGGCAGAAAAATATGATCTGAACCTTAAAAAAGCAGTTGTTATGGAAACAGGTGGTATGAAGGGACGTCGTAAGGAGATGGTGAGAGAGGAGATGCACGAATTTCTGAAAAACAAATTCGGAATAAGTAAAGTCCATTCAGAATACGGAATGACAGAACTGTTGTCGCAGGCCTATTCGAAGGGTGACGGCATATTCCGCACTCCTCCCTGGATGAAAATTCTGATACGCGATACAAATGATCCTTTGTCGCTAATTAAAAATGGTAAAACAGGAGGGATAAACATCATAGACCTTGCTAATGTCCACTCCTGCTCTTTCATCGCAACACAAGACCTGGGCAAAAAATATGACGACGGCTCGTTTGAAGTTCTTGGTCGTTTCGACAGCAGCGATATTCGGGGGTGTAATTTGATGGTGGGTTAAAATAGCAAATCGGCAGTTGGCAGTCGGCAAAATAAATAACTTTTACCCTGAATCTATTAGTTCCCCGCCCTTTTCAAAACTTCCGGTGAATCATTGGCCGGTGAATTAACAAGTTTTGACACGGGGTACGTCAAAAGTAGGTTAGAGTCAATGGGCATTAATAGTGATTTCAGGATTCCAGGATTCTGTTCTTCAATCCACAACCTCTCCTCTCCGGGTTTTAAGATGACCGGCATTCTGGTATGAATATTTTTCATCAGGTCGTTTGGTTCAGTTGTAATAATGGCAAAAGAGTCAATACTTTCACCAGACTCATCTTTCCATCTGTCCCAAATTCCTGCCATAGCAAAAGGAGAACCATTATTCATAATAATTCTGTAGGGAATTTTCTCCTTTGAATTTATCTTTTTCCATTCGTAAAACCCATCACTCAACACAAGACACCGCTTCTGTTTGAAAGAGGTTTTGAAAGAGGGCTTTTGATCAATGGTCTCAGCTTTTGCGTTTATCAGTTTATTTCCGATTGATTTATCTTTAGCCCAAAAAGGAATTAATCCCCACCTAAAAAAGCTCAACTCCTCTGGATTTTGATTTGAAATGACAGCAAGTTTTTGTGTCGGGGCGCAATTATATCTTGGTTTATAGGTGTTTGTGTCCACCCTGACATGGAAATGTTCTTCAATTATTTCTGCAATAACCGCAAATGAAAATCTTCCGCACATAAGACAAAGGTAAGAAAAAGTAAAACAGGATGACTTTAATGGACTAAAGGCGTTTTAAAAAAGTTTAACCAACATAGACGAAACCTATTTAATCAATCCGGGTTCGCAATTGACAAACGATTTACAAGTTTCACTTAAACTCCCCTACTCAATGGATTTATGTTAATTTTGCAGCCTGATTTTTAACAAGGAATATTTTGGGTAAATCCAACAACATAGAAATAATGTCCCCGGTGGGATCCTTTGGATCGCTGATGGCTGCCATTCAGGGTGGGGCCGATTCGGTTTATTTTGGTATTGGCCATCTTAATATGCGTTCAAAGTCGAGCCAGAATTTTACCTTGAACGATCTGAGAAACATAACAAATATTTGCAGGGAACATAACATTAAGACTTATCTTACGCTAAATACCGTCATTTACGATAATGAACTGACAGAGATGCGTGTGCTGGTTGAAAAGGCAAAAGAGCATGGAATTTCAGCCATTATTGCTACTGATATGTCAGTCATCCAGTATGCACGGACAGTCGGGATGGAGGTACATATGTCAACGCAAACAAATGTTACCAATATTGAGGCTGTAAAGTTTTATTCTCAATTTGCTGATGTGATGGTTACAGCACGTGAATTGAGCCTGCGACAGGTCGCAGCAATAACAAAAACCATTGAAGAACAACAGATAAAAGGCCCTTCCGGCAGACTTGTGGAGATAGAGGTATTTGTACATGGTGCCCTATGTATGGCAATTTCCGGGAAGTGTTACCTGAGCCTTGACAACCTTGATTCATCTGCCAATCGCGGCGCCTGCCTACAACAATGCCGAAGGCCATATAAGGTTACTGATGATTCGGGAATTGAGCTGGAAATAGACAATGAATACATAATGTCGCCCAAGGACATGAAAACAGTTGACATTCTTGACAAAGTTCTGAAAGCCGGAGTCAGGGTACTAAAGATTGAGGGACGGGGCAGAGCTCCCGATTATGTAAAAACAGTGACTTCCGTTTACAGAAAAGCTGTTGATGCATGTTTTAATGATGATTTCACTCAGGAAAATATAGAAAAATGGAACGCCGAGCTTGCAACGGTTTACAATCGAGGATTCTGGAACGGATATTATATGGGTAAGACGTTTGGTGAATGGACCGAAAAATATGGCTCACAGGCAACCAAAAGAAAGGTCTATGTGGGGAAAGTAACAAACTTTTATAAAAATATCGGAGTTGCCGAAATAAAAATGGAGACTCAGGATTTATCTGTTGGAGAAGAGTACAGAATAATTGGAGACACCACAGGTGTCTATGAAGACTTGGTTCCTGAAATAAGGGTAGACAACAAAAAAGTGGGAAAGACCTCCAAAGGTGACATTTGCTCCATTCCGGTAAAAGATCTTATTCGCAGGGGTGATAAGGTTTATAAAGTAGTGGAGGTTATTGAGGAAGAATAAGAATGTTTTTAGCTGTAAACCATGTTATTCATGCAACATATTAAAAACTAAAAATTTGAATGCCTTTATGCAGTATTTCAATCATCATACACACACAATTTTTTGCGATGGTAATGCTGAGCCGGAAGAGTATGTTAAAAAGGCACTGGAGCTCAACTTCCATACTCTCGGATTCTCAGGCCATGCACCTGTCCCCTTTGAAAATAAATTTTCAATAAAGGATGAAAAGCTGGAAGAATATACTGATACTGTCAGAAGGTTAAAAGACAAATATTCAGCACAAATAAATATATTTCTCTCCCTTGAAATTGACTATATCCCGGGAATTACACATTCATTTGATTATTTTATTGATAGAGCCTTGCTGGATTACACTATCGGGGGAGTACATCTTGTAAAAAACAGGGATAATAATAAACTTTGGTTTATTGATGGTTCAGACTCCTCAGTTTACGACAATGGACTAAAAACATTGTTTGACGGTAACATTCGTAAAGCTGTCGAAACATACTGGTGGCAAATAACAGAGATGGTTGCAACCCAAAAATTGGATATAATTGCTCATATTGATAAAATTGGAATGCATAACAGAGACCGCTACTTCATAGAAGAAGAGGGCTGGTATAAAGATAATGTGTGGAAAGTTCTTAAGATGATTAAAGAAACCGGAAGCATTATTGAAGTCAATACCCGTGGCTTATATAAAGGCCGTTCCAATAAAACATTCCCATCTCCTTTTCTACTTGAGCAGATACACCACTTGCAAATACCTATCACCCTTAGCTCCGATGCTCACAAGCCTGAAGAACTTGATGGCTACTTCGATGATACTCTTGAGATGCTAAAGGATATTGGATTTCTGGAGTTACTGTATTTCAGGAAAGAAGGGTGGAAGAAGCAAAACATCAGGGAATGATATATTACCCTTCATACTCCATAAGATAGTGCTCAATGTTTGCTTCGAGGAAAATATCGCCTTTTTTAACAAATCCAAAACGGGCATAATAATTCACTGCAGTAACCTGTGAGTTAAGGTATATCGGTTTATTCAGCGGAATTATATCTTTCATAATTTGTTTAAGGAATTCCGAGCCAATTCCTTTACCACGCCACTCTTTCAGCATTGCAAACCGTCCCGGTTTGATTCCCTTTTCGGTTATTTGCCACCTTGCAGTTGCCACAGGCTTTCCATCGTAATATAACAGGTAATGTGTACATATGTCTTCAAATTCATCATACTCTTCTTCAGGTTCAACATTCTGTTCTTCAACAAATACCTTTCTGCGAATGGCAAAAGCTATCTCCGCCTTTTCCTTATTATCGGTTTTAAATTTTTCGATACTGATAATTTTCATTATTCTCCTGTATTTATAAAACAGTACAAAGCTAATAATAACTCTGAGCCATTTATTCATTTTTGTAATAAAAATGTTACTTTAGCCGTCAGAGTAATATTATGAGCAAGCAGGAAGAAAAATTTTACAGACGCCGGTTGGCAAGCTCTTACATAACAACGATAGTAAGTGTTTCGCTGGTTTTGTTTATGCTTGGCCTCCTTGGCCTCATCATCCTACATGCAAAAAAATTATCGGATTATGTGAAGGAGAATATCGGATTTTCGGTTATAATGAAAGATAATGCCAAAGAGGCAAGTATCATCAGGTTACAAAAAACTCTTGATGCAACGCCATATATCAAATCAACGGAATACATAACCAAAGAGCAGGCTGCCAAAGAGTTTACAGT
>JAUVIX010000229.1 GCA_030592565.1 Chlorobiota bacterium | reverse complement strand
ATTTTCGTTAAATGAATAACATTCTTTTTGTAAGCTTCGGCTGATGGTCAGTATATGTTACTCCCTCTTCCATAAGTTTTGTTTGCTCGTGGAAATCCTGCTTAACACGTTCTTTTACTGCTGCCCTTTCAATATTAGTTAATGCATCATCTGATTTTGAGAACAATTCCTGAGCATAGTATTCATAAAGATATAATGCTCTGTGATGGAAAAATTCAGTTGAGAAATCAGGGCCCATATAGGCTCCCATTCCCAGCAACGAACCCCAGTCCATAAGGTCAAATTACTGGAAGTACCCTTTACCTTGAGCTACATCGTCATAGGTATAAAGAACTTCGCCCGATACCGATTTTACCTCCTTTGCAATCGGTGGGACTTCTTTTTGCAGGTTCGCCGTAAAATAAATTAAGGCAGTAACCATAAAAATAGCTATGAACCAGAAACTCGTATAGAGTCCCTTTTTGCTCATAAACTTGTCAAGTAATGATTCTTTTATAATTTTAAATATTTGTTATTAATAAATGTTGATAAACTATATATACTACTCCTGTGTATTATTTAAATCAAAAAAAAACTAAAACTTATATACCTCCGGACTTTTTAATTCTGAAATTGTAGTTGTAAGAAGAAAACTGATAAGCTCATCCTTAATAGGAGCATATTTTGTATGCAAACTACAGGGATGATCATCGCTACACTCACCAAAACCTAATATACATCCTTGATATTTTTCCATTCCCTCCACTGCGTCAACTACCTGCGACAGATAAATTTTATTGGCATTCTTGGCGAAGACATAACCCCCGTCCCTGCCTTGCAGGCTTTTTATAAATCCTTTCTTCGACAAATCCGTCATCAAACGGCGCAAATACGGGTCAGGCACATTTAGTGCATCAATTAAATATTTTGCGGTAAACACTTGCATATCGTTGTTAATCATAAATGTCAATATCCTAAGTGCGTATTCCGATGTCTTTGAGAGTTTCATAATTTTATATACTACCTGTATATCGTAATTCGATGCAAAAGTAATTATTCATTTCAAATATGCAAGCAAACACGATATTTTTTTATTTTAATCTCAGGTCATTACTTTTTTCGAAAACCAACAATCTTAAGTTTGCCAAGATAAAGCAGATGGTATAGTGCCGGTACAATGACCAGAGTCAGGAATGTGGCAAATGAAAGCCCAAAAATAACAGTCCAGGCAAACGGACCCCAGAAACTGGCCATATCACCACCAAAATAGATATTGGGATTAAAATCTGACAGCAATCCTTCAAAGTCAATATTCAATCCAACAGCCATAGGCAAAAGTCCAAGAATCGTTGTAATTGCCGTTAACAATACCGGACGAAGCCTCGTCTTTCCTGCCAATAAAATACACTCTTTAGAATCGTTTCCGGTGAGGTTAGCATTTTCGGCAACACCAAGTTCATTTTTCCTTCGCAGTTTTGTGAGATTAATAAAGTCGATAAGCACAATGGCATTATTAACAACAACACCTGCCAGGGAAACAATCCCAATTCCTGTCAGGATAACACTCAGGTCCATATTAAAAGTGGCAAATCCTCCAAAAACACCGATAGTACTTAACAGAACACTCACCATAATAATCAGAGGCTTGATAACAGAATTGAACTGAGTAACCAAGATTATCATTATAAGCGACATAGCTATGAGCATAGCTCTGCTCAGGAACTCCATAGACTCTTTCTGTTCCTCCTGTTCACCTGTAAACTGGTAACTATATCCCTCGGGGAAAGGGAATGAGGCAAGCACAGGTTTCAATTGCAAATTGATATCATTTGCATTATATCCTTCAATAACATTTGAATAAATCGTTATTACCCTGGTCAACTCTCTGCGCTTTACAGCACCAAAGGTTGTACTGTACGAAAATGTGGCAACTGCTGAAATAGGAACCTGACTTATTTTCCCGGTACTCGGACTCCTGAAAGTTATCCTCTTATTCATTAATGCAGGGATACTATAACGGTATTTTTCATCGAACCTTAACTGAATAGGATATTTGTCCTCCCCCTCTTTATAGTCCGAAATTTCTTTTCCAAACAGGGCAGTCCTAATAGTAGTTGCTATCTGTGCTGTTGAAAGCCCATAACGGCGTGCCTGCTCCCTGTTAATGTGCACTAGAAGCTGCGGCATTCCCACATCCAAATCAATTTTCAGCCCTTCAATACCATCAATATTTGCATTGTCGATAACACTTTGAATAGTATCAGTAAGATACAGCAGCTTATCGAAATCTTTTCCGCTGATTTCAATATTAACCGGCTTGCCGGTGGGAGGCCCCATTCTGTTTTTTTCTATTGAGATACGAACGCCGGGATATTTACCAATCAGCTCATTACTAAGTGCTATCATAATATCTGAAGTCACAAAACCATCACGATCTTCAAAATCAATAAAATTCACAGTTATTCTACCCCTGTTAGGTGTTTCAGAAACATCAAACGGTTCATTTTCTCCCTTACTTCCCGAACCAACATTGGTCAATACAGATTTAACAATATTTGAATTGGGCTCAATAACTCTGAAAACATCTTTTTCTACTAATTTCATTACAGAATCTGTCGCAAAAATATTTGCTCCAATCGGAAGCTCTGCCATAATATTTATATACTTTGGGTCATTGGGCGGGAACATATCAATCTTAGGCTGCCTCAATTTTAGAAAAAAGAGGGTTAATATCAATAGAGCAAACGTTCCTAAGATAAACCAAAACGGGTTTCTTTTTTTTAATACAAACCGTAGAAAATCTTCATACCATTTTTCAAGCAAACGCAAAAAATCGGACTGGAACCATTTCCCCAATTTATTAAATATAAACATATTAGCCAGACCAATTATTGCAAAAATTAATAAAAAACTTCCCAAAACATTAACTTTGAAAAGATAGAAAATAATTGAGAATATAAGAAACAGACCGGCAATTATCATTGAACGTTTTTTACTACGCTTTTCGAAATGTGCATCTTTTTTAACAAAATCGGAAGCAAACACAGGTATCAATACAAGTGCAACAAATAAAGATGATGTTAGAACAATAATAAGGGTAATGGGAAGATATTTCATAAACTCACCCATCATACTGTGCCAAAATGCAATTGGGAGGAATGCTGCCAGCGTAGTAGCAGTTGACGATATAATGGGCATAGCAATCTCTCCGGTAGCCTGCTTTGCAGCCTTCATTAGCGGGTAGCCCCTGTCAACATACCGGTAAATATTTTCTACAACAACAATGGCATTATCAACCAGCATCCCCAGAGCAAGTATGAGCGCAAACAGAATAATCATATTTATCCTGTAGCCAAGAAGGCTCAAAACCACAAACGATAAGAACATTGACAATGGAATCGCGAGTCCTACGAGTAGGGCATTTCGTGTACCCAGGAAGAAGAACAGTACGAGCACAACAAAAATAATTCCCATTATCATTGAATTCTCAAGGTTTGTAAGCTGTTTCCTGATCATATCAGACTGGTCATTAGTCAGTGTTACAACGAGATTCTCAGGTATCTCATTCAAATTCCTGGCCTTGTCAAGTATTTCAAATATCTGATCGGTTGCAGCAAGGAGATTTTCACCACTTTTCTTTACAACCTGCAACGAAACAACCGGATGAAGATTTAACCTTGCAAAGTTATTCGGCTCAGCATAACCATCAACAACTGTGGCAATATCTCTAACATAAACGATATTGCCTTTCTCATACTTTACAATGATATCGTCAATCTGCCGTGTATCGCTAAACTCCCCGACTATTCTGATTGAACGACGTGTTTTACCCGTTTTAAGCTCCCCTCCCGAAATGGAAATATTTTCCTGCACTATCGCATCTTCAATATTACGAAAGCTCACCTTGTACATATCCATTTTATATGGGTCAACATTTATCTGAATCTCCCTGTCATTGATTCCCTGAATATTAACTTTCGAAATTTCCGCCACTTTCTCAATTTCATCCTTCAGGTAATCTGCATAGTACTTTAGTTCCACAAGGCTGTAATCTCCTGAAAGGTTTATATTGATAATTGGAAATTCCGAAAAATCAATATCCTGAACCAAAGGGTCGTTCTTAAGATCATCAGGCAAGTCATTTTTCGCCTTGTCAACGGCATCCTTCACATCATCAACAGCCTTATCAATATCAACATTTGTATTGAACTCCACTATTATTGCAGATACATCCTGAGATGAGGTTGATGATATTTTCTTGATTCCCTTAACAGTTTCAATCTGCTTTTCAAGCGGACGGGTAATCAGATTCTCAATATCAAGAGGTGGATTCCCGGGATAGATAGTGTTAACCAATACCGTTGGGAAATAAACCTCAGGAAAAAGCTCCTTTGGCATTGAACGGTATGAGTATATCCCAAAAAACATCAGGATAACAGACAAAAGATAAATCGTATTTTTATTGTTTAGCGAAAAAGAGGTCATAAAAAAATCCCTGACCACTTTTATTCTGTTTTTATTTACATCCATTTCCCAATCATTTTTATGATTAATGAGCAGTTCAATTAATTTAGCACTCTGACCTTTACACCATTTGCAACAAGATTATATCCCGCAACAATAACTCTGTCATCAGGATTTAATCCTTCGGATATCATGGTATTATCACCTTCTGACATTCCAACCTTAACATAAACTTTCTCCGCAATAAAACCAGTTCCGTCTTTCTTAATCCTGTAAAGATACTTTCCTTTCATATCCTGCTTTACAATAACTGCCGGTACTATCTGAGCATTCTCCTTTGTGTAGTCATTCATATTAAGGATTGCCAAAATATTCGGCTTTAACTTTCCATCAGGGTTTTTAATTTTCACCTCTACAATAAAAGTCCTGTTTTGCGGATTAATAATATTCCCAAGGCGTGCAATTGGCACTCCCATTTTAATGTCAGGATAAGTAGGAAACGTAACTTCAACAGTATCCCCCTTTTTAATTTTTGAAAGATAAATTTCCGATACGTCAGCCTTAATATAAAGGTCAGTAAGACTAACAACCTGCATGAACTGTCTTCCGGGTGATGCAAGCTCGCCAACCTTAAGCAGAATATTATCCACGATACCGTTTATAGGAGCAATGAGCTCAGCCATAGCCTTTTGAGCCTTAAGAGTCTTAAGTTTGCTCTCGAGAGACTCAACTCCGTTTTTAGCATTCAGATAATCTAACTCTGAGCCGATATTCTGATCCCAAAGCTCTTTTTGTTTTTTAAAAACGATACGGGCGAGTTCAAGGCTGGTTTTCACCTCCTGAATTGTGTTGTCAGTTACTTCGGTATCAAGCCTGGCAAGAATTTGCCCCTTATTAACCCTGTCACCCTCCTGAACATAAATGGCAGTTATCTGACCATTAACCTGCGGACTAATAAAAGCCTCTTTTACCGCTTTTACAGTACCACCGGCTTCAAAGTGGTGTTTAAAAAGACGGGGAACCACTTTCTGAACATTGACTGAGAGCAATTTACTGCTCATATCTTCATTTGGATTAGAAGCAATCAGCTTTTTCTCCAATTCGGCAACCTTAGAGTGCAGTTCCTCAATTTCCAAATTATATTCTGTGATCTTCTTTTTTATTGCATCAGGATCATCCCCACTACTACCACATGCTGTCAGGACAACCATTGCAACTAAAACAAATATCTTTTTCATCTCTGTCATTTTTATTTTTCATTAATTACTTCAATCATTTCAATCGAATATACCAGTGTTGACCCACCCGGAATGACGTTTGCAAAATTTTTATCGCCATATGCCAGTTCAGGCGGAATGTAAAGTTCGTAAATTGCTCCGGGCTTCATTAGTAGTATTCCTTCTGAAAGCCCTTTAATTATTTTATTCAGACGCACACCTACAGGTCCCCGGTCGTACGACATGTCAAATATTGTCCCATCGGTAAACATACCGCGATAATGTATCATAACACTATCAGTAACAGCAGGATTACGACCACTTCCCTCTTTAAGAATCTTATATTGCAAACCGTCCTCCAGTTGCACAACACCTTCCATTTTACTGTTTTCTTTCAAATATTCTGATCCGTCAATTTTATTTTGCTTAACAATTTTCTCACCCTCTTTTTCCAGTCTTGCTTTCAACTCTTCATTAAAGTCATCGATCAATTTTTCTTTTAAAGTGTCGGTTAAAATGCTCTTTCCGACAAGGCCATCATTTAACCCTTTGTAAATTGCCATATTGTTCGGATCGATTTTTTGCTCACGTATCCCGATACCATAGTCAAGGCCAATTATGTAGCTTATTGTGTCCATCCTCGTTTTCAATTCAACCTGCTCTATCTGCTTCTCAGAATTAACACACGAAGCAGCCACCAAAGCCATAGCTATTATTAAGAGATTGTTAATATTTGCTTTTATATTCCCCATTTTATTATTTTTCAATCCAATACTGCAAGT
>JAUVIX010000141.1 GCA_030592565.1 Chlorobiota bacterium | reverse complement strand
GGCTACTGCAAATAAAAATTTCCAGATACCTCTGAATAATCAGCCTTTTGAAATTGCCCGTACCAATGATATTAACTACAAATATTTTAACGGCAGGATTGATGAAGTGCGCGTCTGGAACAGAGCATTGGCGGCCGGTGAAATTTCTGAGAATATGTGTACAAACTACGCAGGCACTACCGACACAACTCTTATTGCTTACTATAAATTCAATGAATGTGGAGGAACCCTGGTGTCTGATGTTATTGGAGGCCACGATGGACTTCTTAAAAATATGATAGGCTTTGAATGGTACGATTCTGATGCCTGCGATTCATATTCTATTACCTTTAATGTTACAGAAGAAAATGGTGGTGCATTTATCGAAGGTGCTGCAGTCAACCTTAATGGTTCAACCAAATTTACGAATGGTCAGGGTCAGGTTGTCTTTGAAGGTTATGAACCCGGACTTTACGATTATATCGTATCAAAGAATGCATACTGGGATGTTAACGGTAATTTTGAATTAATAGATGAAGATGTTACAATAGATATTACAATGACTGATCAGCCTGTCTATAATGTTAACTTTGTTGTTTTTGAAGACCCGTCAGGGACACCAATTGAAGATGCTGTTGTTGACCTGGACGGAACTATCAATCTGACAAATCAGGATGGTGAAGTTACGTTTGTAAATATTGAAGCCGGGACATACACCTGGACAGTATCTAAAGAGGGATTTGTAACCCAGGCAGGCACTTGCGAGGTGGTTGATGATAATATCACTGTCGAAGTCGCTGTTTTGATTGTCTCGGTTGAAGAGCAATTGAAAAATGAAGTAAGAGTCTATCCAAACCCATCAAATGGGAAAATATTTGTCAGTATTTCGGATAAAGATGCGGGGATCATTGATATTTCTATTACAGACCTTACAGGGCGCATCATCTATAATAAACAATTTGAAGGATCCGGAATAAAAATGATAAATATGCATTACAAAAAAGCAAGAATGTATATTTTAAACCTGAAATATGGCAATAAAAGCATTAACAGGATCATTACCGTAAAGTAGAAACCAAATTTAAAAGCTCAAATAGTATCCGGTTAAAAAATGCCCATTTATCATTAACAGAATAACGATACGGGTCATAACAACCCACATATTGTTGAAAATTTTGGATTTATTTCTCATTTTTCATATATTTGCGATTTTGTAAAATTCAGCTAAAAACTAAATAGTTATGAAACTCAAAAGCTTATATTTTATTTCGGTTTTACTGTTGCTTCAAAACACACTTATATCACAGACAAAACCGGCACTTTCATTTTTCAAATCAAACGGCGATCTTTTATGGTATTATTATACCGATTACACACATAGTACCGAACTTGTTTCAAATCAAGCCGGAAAGATTTATTTTGTCGGTTACAACACTGCCGGTATTACAACTTCAACATTATATTGCCTGAACGAAATAGGCAATTTGCTATGGTCTGTTGATATACCGGAACGGATTGAAACCGACCCTATGATAGTGCCACAAACCGGTGAAATCATAATAGTATCGCAAAATAGCGGTGAATTATACTGCTTAAATCCTGATGGAAGCACAAACTGGATTTATGATGCAGGTGGTCAACCAGCAGCTATTGATACAATCGGAAATATATATTTTACACAGGGACCAAAACTCTATTCTTTAACATCCGGAGGAACATACAATTGGGAATATACATCGTCCGACGGCAATATTACATCTCCTGTTTCAGTAACTATAAGCGGAGAAATATATTTCGGAACGGAATTTAGTAAATTAATTGGGGTTCACAATTGGGGAGGTGAAATATTTGTTGCGGATTTGTTCGACTATGTTCGCGGTGAGCCGACAATTGACTCTGACGGTACTATTTATATGGCAACCAGCTCGGTAGATTTAAACAAATCAAAAATAGAAGCTTTTTCACCCGATGGAAGCTTATTTTGGGATTTGACAGTTAACGAGCCTAATCCTTCCGCTGTAATTATCGGAGATAGCAATTATTTATATATCCGAACAATTAATTTTTGGGGAGGAGGATTTGGAAGACTCTATAAAATTGATAAAATCACTCAAACAATTGTGTGGAGTTATTATTTTGGAGGAACAGGAGGCAGTACAAGCACTCCAACAGTTACAGATAACGGCACTTGTTATTTCTCAACAGTAGGCACAACAAGTGGAAGATTTTATGCAATTAATTCGGACGGTACAGTAAAATGGGATTTCAATCCGGTAGCAAATGGTTTGGATTGTTCCCCTCTCGGAAGTATTTTAATAGGAACCGACGGGAATGTTTTCACTTTTGGGATGAATATGGATTACGAAGGGTGTTGTTTGATTGCACTTGAAGAATCGAACGAACAATTGGCTGAATCGCCCTGGCCTATGTTGCACCATGATAATTTCAGAACAGGTCTTGCCGAAAATATTGTTGTTCAATCACCAAATATCTATTTGCCTCAGCAATTGATTGATTTCGGATACGTTGAGCCCGGTGCACAACAAAATGATACAATTTGTATTAAAAATATCGGTGAGGAGGACTTAGAAATAGACTGGTCACTCGAAAGCGATGTTTTTGAAGTAACCGAAATTATTACAGATAATTTGTCAACCGAAATTCTGTTGCCGGGCGACAGCTTATTAATGGTTATAAATTTTGCCCCCGAAACCGTCGGAATGTTTACTGATACCTTATTTATCTATTCAAACGATCCTGATCAACCGGTAATTGATCTAATTATTAACGGTCAGAGTTCGCATGAAGGAGATATAAAATGGATTGTTCAACTCGATAATGTAGAAAGCGGTCCGGCTATTGATGATTTTCAAACCATTTATGTTTCCGGATATGACAATGTTTGGGCAGTCAAATCAGATGGACAAATAAAATGGGTTTACGACATTTTATCATCTTCGGATAGCTACGACTATCAAAATATTACAATTTCAAACGATAACCGCTTTTTGTTCTTTCCGAGCGGAAAAATTATCATCTCAATTGATTCGTCAGGAGTGGAACAGTGGGATTACGACCCCCCGGCAAATGATAAGGTTACCACAATAGCATACAGCAATTCAAACAAAGTGTATTTTGCAGATAGGGCAACCTACAACGGTGGTTATTTATATTGTCTTGATAATTCCGGTATTGAAATTTGGAATTATTATGCAAATAAAAAATTCTTAAACGAACCTGTAATTGATATGACCGGAAATTTGATTTTCGCAGGAAACCTGGGTAATACAGGAGCGTTATATTCTATTAACCAGGGAGGTAGCCTCAATTGGCAAAAACCTTTCTATTCAAGCGGCCTCGTAACAATTGGTTCTGACGATATAATTTATATCGGAGGTATGGATGGGATTGTAGGAGGTTATTATCCTTGTGTTAAAGCTTATGATAAAAATGGAAATGAACTATGGTCTACCGACTTACTTGACGAATTTCATGAAGTTGCTTCACAAATTACCATTGGAATTAACAATGAACTTTATTTTGGAGTGAACGACTGGTATGATGATAACGGAGCACTGTATTCTTTGGACAATGAAGGTAATATTCTTTGGGTGAAAAATTTTGATATGCCTGTTTTTACAGCACCTGCAATTGCAAGTAGCGGCAGTATCTATTTCGGTTGCGAAAACGGCAATTTTTATGCTCTTAATCCTGATGGCAGTGAAAGATGGATTATTGAAACTGGTAACGATATTACTTCTTCACCTGCTATTGATACTTCCGGTATAATTTATTTTACAAATGAAAATGATCAACTATTTGCTGTTTACGGTGAAAACGGAGGACTGGCAAAAACGCCATGGCCTATGAAACAACACGACACCAAGCATAGCAGCAGCGTTGACTCATTAACGGTAAATATTGAAAATAGTTATAACCGGTCTTCAGACGTAATACTCTATCAAAACAAGCCTAATCCTTTTAATGATAAAACCGTTTTTACTTTTTACTTACCCGCTTCTACAAAAATCAAGTGTACTATTGCTGATATTCACGGTAAACAAATCTACAATTGGAATACTGTTAAAATGGAAAGCGGAATTCATCAATTAATATGGGAAAAACAAAATATTGAAGGTGTTATTGTAAATCCGGGTATTTACATTTTTACACTTAAAGCTACCAATGAATATCTGTCTCGAAAAATAGTTGTTTATTAATTTAGCTGAAAAAGCATTACTATTCAACATACAATATCCCTTTCGCTGCTGATGCAGGAAGTTACACCTTTAAGTTCAAATAAATCCGGTTGGAAATTCGTTTTCAGGCCGGATTTTTTTTGAGGAAAAATGATGATTTGAGCAAAAAACATCTGCAATTTCTTGACATCTGTTTTTCAAAGTATTATCTTTGTTGTCAGTATTCTACCTGAATCTTATGTTTTGTTAGCTTTAAATAAACATTAATAAAAAAGGTTCTTTCTATCCGATTAAAAATGCCAATTTATCTTTAACAGAACAATGGTGCGGGACATTATAAAACCAAAAACAAATTATTATGAAAAAGATTGTTCTGTTATTCGTATTTTTAGTATCTCAGCAAGCATACCTGTTCTCTCAGCCTTGCCTTCCAAATGGGATCACATTTTCAACTCAATCTCAAATCAACAACTTCCAGTCTAACTATCCGGGATGTACTGAAATCGGAGGGAATGTAACCATTCAGGGAAGTAACATCACCAACCTGAACGGGTTAAGTGTTATAACATCCATAGGAGGAGACCTTTGGATACGCAACAACCCATCTTTATCGAATATTCTCGGGCTTAGTAACCTGACTTCCGTCGGATGGTTCATAAGAATTGAGAACAATACTAACCTTTCCTCTTTAAACGGACTTGAAAATTTGACATCGGTAAGTAGCAACATCACAATTGATAACAACTATTGGCTAAACAGCATTGACGGCCTTAGCGGACTGACCTCCATTCCGGGAAATCTGACTATCTGGAGAAGCCCTAATCTGACAGACCTTACCGGGCTTAACAACATTATCACGATTACCGGATATGTTGATATAGAAATGAGTAACGGTATTACGAATCTTACAGGATTGGGAAGTTTAACCTCCATAGGAGGAAATTTTTATATATATAATAACAATTCATTAACAAGTTTAAGCGGACTTAATAATTTGAATATCAGTGGAGACCTTTTCGTTGAAAACAACAGTTCATTACCGAATTTAAGCGGACTGCAAACAGTTTCATTCGGAGGATCAATTGAAATTAAGAGCAACAATACCCTTGCAAATCTCACAGGACTTAATAATATAACTTCTATAAGCGGCAACCTTGGAATTTTCAGCAATGGCAACCTGAACAGTTTAACAGGATTAGATCAGTTAACAACGATAAACGGAAGTCTGTATCTCGGTAATTTTTATTATAATGGCAATCCGTATCTTACAAGCTTATCGGGGCTTGACAATCTGACAACTATCGGAGGTAATTTCCATTTAAAAAGTAACGGTTCGCTGACAAACCTGTCAAATCTAAGCAACCTGACTTCTGTCGGGGGATATATCAGGATTGAAAGCAACAGCTCTTTGACGAGTTTAACAGGGCTGGAAAATTTAGCATCTATGGGAGGCGGGCTGACGATAATAAATAATTCTTCATTAACAAACATTTCAAGTCTGGCTAACCTTGATGTCTCAACCATCAGCAACCTTTCCATTTATAACAACTCATCTCTTTCGGTGTGCAATGCAGTCGCTATTTTCAACTTCTTTCAGTCGGTTAACGGCACCGTTAATGTTTACAATAATGCGCCCGGTTGCAATAATCCGCAAGAGATAGCCAATAGTTGCGGGATCACTATTTCCTGCCTTCCTTACGGAAACTTCTACCTTTTCACGCAAGCCGAAATTGATAATTTCCAAACTACTAAATGATAATTTCATTAAAATCAGCATGACCCAAAATGGAGATCCAAGGGAGAATGCTATAGCAGAAAGGGTAAATGGATTATTAAAAGATGAACTTTTAGCCAAATCATATTTAAATTACAAAGAAGCTGTCCGTAGTGTTTCGATAGCAGTAAGTATTTATAATCATCAACGGCCACATGGTAGTATTGATTATTTAACGCCAATAGAAGCTCATTTTAGGTCAGGAAAATTAAAAAGGAGATGGAAAAATTATTATTCCAAAAAGAAAGATATGGAACTGGAAGTAGCATTCTGACAGACTTTAAATCTCTCTTTGTGGAGTGGAGCGTAGCGGAACGGAACAAAGAGAGATTTAAAAATAATTGTAAAGTGTATTTAGGATTAAAAATAAAGTGTAAATTTGTAACAGGATTAAGAATTAAAAAGTGTAAACTAAATTCAGGACGAGACAAGCCCTTCATCCTCCTGTTTTCCGCACAGAATCGAAATACACAGTTAATGCTCTGATATTCAATGGCTTTTTTTGCATTGGGTGTCCCGAACTCAGGAATATGTTTTTATGTCACTTTGTCTTGATACAAAGTAACCAAAAATCAAGAAAATTCAAAGCTATCAACCCTGCAGGCCTGCCCACGCACGCTGAATTTTCGGGCCACCCCACACTAAATGCTTTGCATTTATCAGGATTGCTTTTAGTTGGGAAATGCAAATATAAACAATCGCTTGCGATTGTACATCGGCATTAAATTTTTTCACGTTATTTTTCCACCGCAACAATTAGTGCCGGGCATTTGTAAGAAACCCTTGAACTACAGAAAATTCAGATAATCACAAAGATAGTACCTGTTAGCCTGAGAATAGACAACCCTAATATTTCAGGGCTTGGGTTTCGTGGAAAGTGTGAGGATGAGAAAAATAGGGAAAAAATTTCTGGTCTTGATTTTTTGTAACTTTGTATCAAGAAAAAAGTTAATAGAAAAATAAATTATCTAAAAGAAAACTTTATCAAATTATCTGTGTAAAGATTAGGGTGTCCCTATGCGGAAAACAGGATAAGTTTGTACAATTTATTTTTAAAATGATTACCGCAACTTTATCTGGCAATGAGCCGGTTAGTATCTGTCTGAATCTTTCATTCTCAATACAACTCCCCCCGTCTAACCTTCAACCCTTCATCTATAAGGTACTCTTCAAAATCCATATATTTATCAATCATTCCATTGGGGCCGATTTCGATAACGCGATTACAAACACTTCGGATAAATTCGTGGTCGTGGGAGGCCATCAATACCTGCCCGGGATATTTCTTCATATTGTTGTTATAGGCCTGTATTGATTCCATATCAAGATGGTTTGTGGGGTGGTCGAGGATAACGAAATTAGGATGTTGCAGCATCATACGGGCAATCATGCACCGCATCTTCTCCCCTCCTGACAGGACGCTCGTTTTCTTTTGTAGGTCATCACCCGAAAAAAGCATCTTTCCCAGATATCCCCTGAGAAATTGCTCGTCCGTATTATCGGAATACTGCGCTATCCAGTCAATCAAAGTAAGGTTTTTCTGAAAATAGGCTGAGTTATCCATTGGGAGATAAGCGCTGCTGATAGTAACCCCCCAGGTGTAGCTACCGCTTTTAGCCTCTTCTTCACCTGCAATAATCCGAAATAAAGAGGTCATTGCACGGCTGTCTTTAGACAGTAGGATAATTTTGTCACTTTTGCTTACCGTAAAAGAGATATTTTTAAACAAAAGTTCGCCATTTGCTTCTGCACCCAGGTTCTCAATTTCAAGGATATTATTTCCGGCCAGGCGTTCAGGCTGAAAAATAATTCCAGGATATCGCCTTGTGGAGGGCTCAATATCCTCCACTTTCAACTTTTCCAGCATCTTCTTACGACTGGTAGTCTGCTTCGACTTGGCAACATTGGCACTAAAGCGTTGAATAAAAGTAAGAAGTTCCTTTCTTTTTTCCTCTGCTTTTTTATTTGAAACTGCTCTTTGTTTCAGAGCCAACTGGCTCGACTCATACCAAAAAGTGTAGTTTCCTGAAAACATACGTACTTTTCCAAAGTCAATATCTACAATATCTGTACACACATTATCAAGGAAGTGCCTGTCGTGAGAAACCACAATAACCGTATTTGCAAAATTGGCAAGATAGTTTTCAAGCCACAGAACTGTTTCAAGGTCAAGATCGTTTGTAGGCTCATCCAACAATAGGTTATCCGGGTTTCCGAAAAGAGCCTGCGCCAGAAGTACTCTTACTTTCTCTTTTCCACTTAACTCTTTCATCTGCCTAAAATGCAGGGCTTCCTTCACTCCCAGTCCGCTTAACAATTCAGCTGCATCACTTTCAGAAGTCCAGCCACCCATTTCCGCATAATCATCTTCCAGTTTTCCGGCTAACAATCCATCTTCTTCCGAGAAATCGGGTTTTGCATAAAGAGCATCTTTCTTTTTTGCCAACTCCCACATCTCCCTATGTCCCATTAGTACTGTTTCCAAAACCTGAAATTCATCAAATTTATAGTGGTCTTGCTCTAATACCGAAAGTCGTTCACCAGAACCAATAATGATTGTTCCCCGTGTAGCATCCATCTCTCCTGAAATAATTTTCAGAATAGTAGATTTTCCTGCACCATTGGCACCAATAACTCCGTAGCAGTTGCCGGCAGTAAATTTCAGATTGACATCAGAGAAAAGGGGCTTTTTCCCGAATTGAATAGTTAAATTTGAAACAGTAATCATATATAATATTTTACAAGATTTTTAAGGGCGGCAAAAATAGTATTAATTTGATTTTGATT
>JAUVIX010000255.1 GCA_030592565.1 Chlorobiota bacterium | reverse complement strand
GGCATTTAGTAAGAAATCCTTGAACGGCTGTTGTTTCAAATAACCACTCAAATTATTCCTGTTACAAAGTTGTTAAACCTGACAAGAGCCTTCAGGGCTTGGGTTTCGTGGGAATTACGAGGATGAGAAAAATAGTGAAACCATTTCATTCCGATGGTTATCGGAATGACTTTTGGTTACTTTTGTGTCATGACAAAAGTAAAAGAGGAAAAAGCCTTGACTAAGAGACTAATTCTGAGAAATGATAACCCTCTCTCCAAAAATTTAACTTGATCCCGGATTACAGCCTACCTGAATTAGCATCATAATGATAAAATACATTATGTTACCTTTGCCGTGATGAAATACCATATAATAACACTTGGTTGCCAGATGAATATGTCGGACAGTGAGCGCACAAGGCCGGTCATTGAGCGTATGGGATACACCTGGACTGATAACGAAGAGGAGGCAGATCTTCTTGGAATTCTTGCATGCTCAGTAAGACAAAAAGCAATCGACAAGGTCTATTCGAGAATTCATAAGTGGAACAAGCGTAAAGACAGACAGAATCTTCTGACCTTTTTAACAGGCTGCATTCTGCCTGCTGATAAGGTAAAATTTATGAAGCTGTTCGATATAGTTTTCCCTATGAGTGAGCTAAAGCAATTACCCGAAATGATTTCTCAATACGGAATTGTAACTCCAATCGGTTTGCAGCAATCACCTGAAACAGTCGAATATCATACCGAACGTCTTAAAATTCTGCAGCAGCAAACAAATTCGCTGAAACTCAATGAGCATATTTTCGATTTCTGGCATATCAATCCTGAATATACATCAAAATTTGAGGCATTTGTTCCTATTCAGAACGGTTGTGATAAATTCTGTTCTTTTTGTGCGGTGCCCTATACTCGTGGCAGGGAGGTTTCCAGGCCTTCAGATGAGATTTTAAATGAGGTGCAGTCGTTAATTGACAGAGACTATAAAACCATAACCCTGCTCGGTCAAAATGTTAATTCTTACGGTTTTGATAAAAAGGGTAATGAAATAGATTTCCCGGAATTGCTGAGAAAAATTGGTGAGATGGGTGAAAAATCCGGTAAGGAGTTTTGGGTCTATTTTACATCACCACATCCAAGGGATATGACTAAAGATGTAATTGAGGTTATTGCCAGATACCCAAATCTTGCCACACAGATTCATATACCTATACAATCTGGTGATGATAAGGTACTGAACAGGATGAACCGTAAATATTTAGTTGATGATTTCAGAGAAATTATGAACAGTATCAGAGTATTGCTTCCGGAGGCAACTGTTTTTACTGATATCATAGTAGGGTTTTCGGGTGAGTCGGATGAACAGTTTGAAAATACAAGGAAAATTATGGATGAGTTCCGGTTTAATATGGCTTACATTGCCCAGTATTCTGTCAGGCCCGGATCCACAAGTTCAAAGTGGGAGGATGATGTTACCGTGCAGATTAAAAAACAGAGATTTCATAAGCTTACTGATGACCTGATGAGAGTCTCTTTTGAAAAAAATAAAAAGATGTTAGATAAAATCTACCGTGTATTGGTCAGAGGTAAGGAACGAAACCAAAAGTTTCTGGCAGGATTAACCGAAGGCAGGATAAATGTGCGCATTCCTGCAACGAATGATTCATTAATTGGAAAAATAATTGATATTAAAATTAACGCTGCAACGGAATTTTCTGTTGCCGGGGAGATTGTTTAATTTTAGTATTAAAGAGACAAGGCAAGCCTTGTCTCAACAGATAAAAAAATGAAAAAAAAAATAGCATTCAAAACCCTCGGCTGCCGCCTGAATATCTTTGAAACAGATGCCCTTGTTTCTCAATTTCGTAATGCCGGTTATGAGGTGGTTGACTTTCATAATGAAGCAGATGCATACATTGTAAATACCTGTACCGTAACAAATCATAGTGATAAAAAATCGCGGCAGGAAACTAAAAAAGCTTCCAGAACAAAAAGTGATGCTGTTTTGGTAGTTACAGGTTGTATGGCTACAAATAAAAAAGTTGAACTGGAGAAAGAGGATAGGATAACCTATATTGTGGACAACGAACAGAAAAGTGATATTTTCCATCTGCTGGACAGCCATTTTAAGGGTGAAATAATTTCGACCAGTGAGTTAAACCGTGACCGTTTTGGGTTTGGTACTGTTGAAGAAGGACTTCATACCCGCAGCCTGATAAAAATACAGGACGGATGTAACAACTATTGCACTTTTTGTATTGTGCCCTTTGTGAGGGGGAAAGCAGTTAGTCGTCCCTGGAAAGATATTGAGAAAAATATCAGGGAGGTTTTGGCTTTTGGTTATAAAGAGATTATTATTACAGGTGTTAATATCGGAAGGTATGATGCTGATGGGATGAACTTTGAAGACCTTGTGGAGAAAGTGCTTTCCATCCCCGGAGATTTCAGGGTGCGTATCTCATCCATTGAGCCGGAAGGTTTCGGGGATAAGCTCTTTAATCTTTTTTCAAATCCAAAACTCACCCCGCATCTTCATTTATGTATTCAAAGCGGTTCAGACAAGATACTTATGAATATGCGCCGTACATACACCGTTAACGATTTCAGGCTGATGGTAAATAAAATCCGGAAGCGTATTCCTGATTTTAACTTTACTACCGACCTGATGGTTGGCTTCCCGGGTGAGACTGGGGAGGATTTCCAGCTTTCGCTCCGGGCGGTTGAAGAGTTCGGGTTCAGCCATATCCATACTTTTAAATATTCTATACGTAAGGGAACTCGTGCTGAGCGGATGTCGGACCAGATACCTGAAAAAATAAAGACCGAACGCAGTGCTGTTGTACGGGAGTTGGCCGAAAAACTTAAAAAGGAATACCGCAGTTCTTTTATAGGGAAAAAACAAAAAGTACTGGTCGAAAAAATTGATAAAGACAGTTTTGCAAGTGGTTATGGCGAGCATTATATTTACACAAAGTTTAAAGCCTCAAAAACAACAAAGACAAACGAATTTTCAACGATTGAAATAACTGATATTGAAAAGGGAGAAGACCCGGATTTGATTGGGAAAATTGTGGAATAATTATTTTTAGATAATGTTAAAAAGTTTTACTTTTGCAATATTCCGCCAGAGGATATTATGGGTTTTCCGGGATATAATAATTTGGTTGAAATAATGAAGGATAAAAATCATCCTGAGTACCTGGGAATGTTGGAATGGCTTGGCGAAGAATACGACCCTGAGTATTTTGACCTTGAGGAGAATAACGGTGAATTACAGTTTATTATTAAGACCAAGAATTGGAATCCGAATTAAGTATGTAATTTCTAATGCCGATTCATTTGTATAAGAATGGCTTTCGTCTCCCGCTCAGCAATTTGCTTTGGTTTAATTACCTGAACCAAATAATATAAATCCTATCTGAACACCAAACCGTAGTGACGGATAAAAATGAATTCCTGTTGTGTGCTCGTCGCAGTTCACCTCACCAACATTGCATCCGCTTCCCTTGCAAAGTATATGCATATCTTCGTATGCTATTCCAAGTCCGGGACCGATAAACCAATTAAATGAAATTTCTTCAAATGAATCGCTGAAATGACTGAACCCGAAAATAGCGTGAACAGAAAAATAATTACTCTTAAACGATCGTACTTCGCGATATGTCCCGCCGAGGCCGTTTGAACCGTAATAAAACAACTTGTTATCGTACGAAAGATACTTATATGTAAGCTCCGGTCTGAGTATCACTTGTGAAAACCTGAATTTGTTTTCGGATAATACAAACCCCATCCCAAACCGCAAAACCGGACCTCTGGAAGCAAGATAATAATCAGAGAAACGGGTTCCTTCAAATTCTTTTATTTCCTGTCTATTTACCCACCAACTGTAATAACCGGCATAGAAATTAAAGATATACTTATTATTTACCCGGTAATCAAGAAATAATCCCTTTGACCCGATAGCAAGAGAAAAGGGCTCAAGCCCGAGATATATAGATTTGTTGGAGATTTCTTTTTCTTGTGCTGATAAGGTATAAAAAGAGAAAAATATTAAACAAGTAATGAAAATAATTTTATTTTTCATTACTTGATAATTTTCTTTATAACAGAAGCATTTGTAGTAATAACTTTTATGTAAAAAAGACCTTTTGAAATTTCTGCTAAATTAACTATAAATGACTTACCAAAAGTACCTGAATATGTATTTATTTTCCTAAATTGAGCATCATATAATTCAATTGATATGATCTCTTTTTCAGAAGTAACACTACAATATTGATTACAAGGATTTGGAAAAATATTAACAATATTATCGTAATCAACATTATTGTTTGAATTTGCATAAGAATTTAACATTGGATTAATAGTTGAGTTTTTTAAATTATTCCCGCAACTATAGTGATTTTCCAAAATAGGATCTATATAAGCATTAAACTTAGCTCCTGCATAAACACTAAACCCGCTGCTTAAATTAATTACATCACCTGTTTTGTAAGTTATGTCAGAACCACTATAAATCTTGTTATTAGCGTTTATACCAATAAATGCATTTTCACTAATTGGATTATCCGAAGTTCCAATAGTACCCATTGGATATTGATTCCAAACAATGCTGTTATAATTACTTGTTACATCATTTGATAAGTTTTCGAAAGGAGGAAGTGTATTGCGATAAGCAAGGTAAAATAAGTTATGGTAAAACATATAGTCTAATCCACTATAATCACCTAACAATAAATCTGGATTTAGATTTCCCCTGGAGCCTGGAGTTAAGTATCTTGAACTTGATGACCATTCAAAATTTTCAAAATTTCCATTACCATAATTATAAGGGCCATAACATGGAGCTTGCTGTAACAAATCCACATAATAATTATAATAGTCAGAAGGAAAAGTATAGGTCCAATATTTTAAAGGAAACAAAAGAGGTACCCATTCATAATTAAATGGATAATAATCAAATGCACGTGGTACTATATAATCAAATGTATTATATCCCCATCCATCTCCTCCATTTACAAAGTCAATCCCAATGGAGGCTAGTGTTATCGGTTTTATATCTTCGTCATTTGGCAAATAAATAGATGCCATTGAACTCCACTCTATTTGTGCTGCCGAACCTTCCGGTGTATTAAACCCACCAACAAGATACTGTGAAACAGCATATAATGCATGTTTGTATCCCCAAGACAAAGTATAACCATCCCATCCCCTTAAAACAGGTTCATTAGTAACAGGATTATAAATAATCCAAGACCATCCGTTATTTCCACTATCATGCATATAATTTACAATCCGGTTAGCAATATTTTTGGCTTCTTGTTCAAAATATATCTCGCCATCCTTAAATGATAAAGGAGAACCGAAGGTATTACAACTTACATCTTCAGGAATCCACCTTGTTACTGATAATAATCCATACAAAAGATAAAGAATTTGATCTTTACTTTCTTCTTTTAATTTAATATTAGGATCAACAAAATCAGACATAAAAGCATTAACAGGAGGAATGTTTGGATTGGTATTTAGATAGTCATAATTATTAATACTCATAACATCATCTCTGATAAAAAACCCATTTAATTCATTTTCACCGGGAACTCCATTATTATCAACGAATGCTGACTCAGCATAATAATCCAATCTATTGATCGCCTCAATTGCCCAAAAGAGTTCATATAAGGTTTGTTCTGTATTTTGATTATTCATCTTTAATAAAGCATATTCCGTTGAAAGTATGGTAATATATGTTGCCAAATGAATTGTGCAATCACCCCATTTTAAGTAAGCAGTATTCCCATTTCCTGATAATACTCTTTCATTTGCAGGTAAACTCATACCAAACCCACCACCAATACCTAACATAAAGTCAGATTTTAAACGACTACGATAAAACCAATACTTTTCATTTAATTCCTCAATACCGTCCTGGGAAATAGAATTATATGAGGCAAATGTCAT
>JAUVIX010000199.1 GCA_030592565.1 Chlorobiota bacterium | reverse complement strand
CGGGTAAAGGATAGGTTCCCTCCTGCTCTATCGGATTTTGTGTTGCAAGGACAAAAAAAGGTTCTTCGAGCTTATAACGGTTGCCGGCAACAGTAACAGCTTTTTCCTGCATTGCTTCCAATAGTGCAGCCTGTGTCTTGGGAGGTGTACGGTTTATCTCGTCTGCCAGGATAATATTTGCAAAAACCGGCCCTTTGTTAAATCTGAAATGACGACTTTCGTCCAGTATCTCAGTACCGATAATATCAGATGGCATTAGGTCGGGAGTAAACTGAATTCGGTTGTACTTTAAGCCAAGTGTTTCAGATAAAGTATTAACCATCAGTGTTTTTGCAAGTCCGGGAACTCCGACCAGCAAAGCATGTCCTCTTGAAAAAATAGCAATTAACAGGTCGTCCAAAACCTGTTCCTGACCAACAATAACTTTTGCGATCTCCTTTCTAAGATCTTTATATTTTTGAACAAATGCATCTAAAGCTTCAACGTCTGAATTATACATAAATGTTATGCGTTATGTGTTATGTGTTATGCGTTATGTGTTATGCGTTATGGAGTGGTTCAATTAATCTTTAAACCATTTATTAGCAAATTCACAATCTTTATAACTATCATTTATTTTTATAAAAGTCTTATCAATCTTCACGGCTACCCAATCCTGAATTACTTGTTGCTTTTTCTGTTCAAGAGCCCACATTTGTATTTTATCATAATCGTCTTTCAGGTTTGCCTTGTGGGGCTCGGTACGTTTTTTAAGATACAAAATCCTGTATGCATCCTTATTATCATCAGTTTTGAAAGGTACCGGAGTAGATATTTCCCCCACTTCAAGTTTATCAATAACAAAAAAGACCTTTGGATCAAGCTCATCCGCCTCAAATACGGAAGTACCTGTATTTGGATTAACCAGTAGTCCGCCGTTATTTTTACTGGGATCATCAGAAAACTCAGCAACAGATTCTTCAAAAGTATATTTCCCTTCTTCGATCAGGTCGGCAATACTATCCAGTTCATTTTTAGCTTTCATCAAATCTAAAGGTGACACTTTAGGCTGGAGCAGAATATGCCTGACATTGATATAATCACCACGCCTCTCAATCATCTGAATAATATGAAAACCTGCTTCTGTTTCGAGTATATTAGAGACTTCACCTTCTTTCAGATTAAAAGCTACCGCCTCAAACTCGGGGTATAATTCACCTCGGCCTACAAATCCAAGTTCACCACCATTCTTAGCAGATCCTGGATCCTCTGAGTACAGAATAGCAAGCGTTGCAAAACTCTCACCATCAAGGACACGTTTTCTCAGTTCAAGTAGTTTATTACGAATTCGTTCTCTCTCCTCCGGGTTTATTGGAGGTTTTTTTACAATTTGCACCAACTCCACTTCCGAATTTATCAGTGGCAGACTATCTTTTGGAATATCTTTATAAAAAGAGCGCACTTCTGATGGCGTAACAGTTACATCCAGGGTTATCGAATTCTGAACCGTCTCCATCATCATCTGCTGTTTTATCAGTCCTCTGAATTCGTCCTTAATTTCAAATATCGACTGCTGATAAAACTCTTCCAGTTTTTCCTGTGAGCCAAATTGCTTGATATAATATCTGAGTCTTCTGTCCATCTCCGATTCAACCTGCATCTCAGAAACCTCCACACTGTCGAGTTCACCCTGGCTTAACAATAATTTCTGTCGCAACATCGATTCCATAATATTGCATTTTACCGTTGATTCACCACCGGCAGCACCTCCCTGTTGCATCCGAAACTGAATATATTGAGCCTCAATATCAGACCTTAAAACAATATTACTCCCCACAATAGCAATAACTTCGTCAACCACCTCACCCTGAGGCTGATCTTGCGGCTGATCTTGTTGTTCATCCTGAGAAAAAACAGTTCCTGAGAAAATCAGATAAAAAAATGATATAATAAAAATACGATAATTCATTAATGCAATATTTTATGTAAATAACACCAACCAGCCCATTTTATTTCACAAATTAGTATATTTCAAAATCGTTATCCTGCTGAGCCGTCTGAAATATCTCTTCCCGCATACGATTTATTATTTCGAGTTTCCTCTTATTAATTATAATCTGCCTGATCTTTTCTTTTTCGAAACTTAAAGGAGAAACACTCTCTTTTATTTTAAAATCTGCTATACTAACCAAGTAAACATGAGGCTCAACCTTAAGTTCAATCTTCCTGTGATTTTTCAAATATGCCTCCTCATTATATGTCTGAATAGGTACAAATTTCAACAAATCATTGAACAGAATCCAGGTTTCGTCATCCAGAAAATAAAGATTTGAATACATTTCTATATACACCTCCAGCGAATCCATCGCACCTAGCTTCTTGGAATAGAAGAATTTTCTGATCTTTGGAATATTGGGATTATCCTCCTTAAAACGCGCATAAAACCCCTTGACAATATTATCTTTGAGCTGAAAACTTCCGATATTCTTATTGTAATACTCTTCTATTTCGACATCACTTACAACAGTATCCAGTGTCTGACTCACAAGTTTTGATTCGTATTGATAAATTATAAGAGAGTTACGGTACTCTTCAAGCTGCTTCTCAAATTGCATATCTTCATCAAGCAAATTCCTGCGTGCCTTGCTAAGTTCAAGCTTTTCAACAATCCAGCCATTTACATAATTCCAGACAATGGCAATACTGTCTTTCACATTTGTTCCATCAGGAACAATCCCCTTCAGGTCAGATTCATAAAGATAATCATCATAAACTCTGGCAAGAACATTCTCATCCGATTGCTTTGGCACATTAATGCAAGAGTTTAACGCGAGAGCAAACAATACTAATATGGTTATGTTCCTGAAATAGTACAACTTTTGCGTCTATTTAGTAATCGAATTTAAGACCTCTTCATTAATCATAACAGGATATTTCCCTCTGAGTTGCTGTATCCACTCCTTTTCGAGGTAATCCTGGTATGCTGCTGTTATAAGGCCTTTTGCCTCATTGAAAGATTTTGGTTCAGGTGCAATTTTACCATGCACAACCACAAAAACAGTTTTGCCGTTTTGGGTCATATTATCGGTAACACCCTTTTTCCATTTTATCTTATCAATAATATCATTATCACCATCCGAGAATTTCTTACTAGTAATAGTCAACACATTAAGCGAATCCCGGCCAAATTGATTCAGAATATCATCATCCGACAATCCTTTGTTAACAAGTTCTTTTATAAAGCTAACATAAGCTGTATCGCTAATAGTGTAGATGGTGGCATCAAGACGCTTTTCCCACATAAATTCTCCTCTGTGCTCCTCATAGTAATTTTTAAGGCCGGTAGTATCTTTTACTGCTTTCGACCAGACTTTTTCATCTGTAAGGTCAAACAGCAGAATTCCGTCACGATATTCTTCAACAATTGCTTTGAACTCAGGATACTTATCCTCAAGCCTGCTGTTTTCATATTGCTTGCAGCGCTCATTTACAAAATCTTTAAATATACGGTTTGCAAACTCATCAATCTTTTCATCTTTCCCGATTGTCTGATGTTCGACAATGTATTCAGCAAATTCAGTTTGAGAATAAACCATGTCTCCAAGAGTAAACACAATAAATCCCATATTTTCTTCTTCCGGTACTATCCATTTCCCCTGGTAGATGGAGGAATCGATAAGAGGATACATCTTACTAATGCCCTCTTCATTTTCCTTATAACCGTATTCCTTTTTTATTCTTTCGATTATCACTTCCGTACTCAACTGCGAACGCTGGTCTTTTTTAATTTTTTTCCCTAATTCCTTTTCTGAGTCCTCAAATGATTTAACACCTGTCTTGCTAATTAGTTTAATGATATGCCAGCCATACAATGTAATCACCGGTTTTGATATAGAACCTGAATCAGGCAACTCCGAAATGGCTCCAATAAATTCGGGCACCATCCTGTTCACATTGAATTTTGGAAGCACTCCACCTGAGGGGGCAGAACCTTTATCACCAGAGTGCTTTTTAACAAGGTCTTCAAACTTTTCCCCGTTTTGCATTCTCTGATACAGAGAGTCTATTCTCTTCTCTATGTAAACTGAATCCTCATGAGTGGCATCCTGAGGCATTTTCAGGAAGAGGTGTGCAACCTGCATTTCGCCGAGTGCCGGAATTCTCTCTTTTACATATATTAAATGATAACCATAATCAGAGCGTACCGGTACGGATATATCACCTTTTGGAGTATTATAAGCTCCGGTTTCGAAAGAATAGACCATATCAAAAACTGTAAAATATCCAAGGTCGCCACCATTACCGGGCCTGACCTGACCGTTTCGTCCTTTTATTTCGCGTGCAGAAGGATCTTCCGAGACATCTCTGGCTACATCTGCAAATAGTTCACCACTCTCAATTCTAGACAGGGCATGTAAAACTCTATTATAGGCATCAAGTGTATCTTCAGGCATAGCATTAGGACTAACCCTGATAAGAATATGACTTGCCCTAAGATCTTCCTTGCTACGCTCATAAGCCTCCTGAAGTAATTCCTCAATAATTGACTCATCAACAAAATAAGGTTCAGCAAGTTGCTCACGATAACCATCAAGCTCCTTAACAAAGCCAGAAACAGTATCCATACCAAGAGTTTCTGCCTCCATAACCTTCAATTTAAAATTAATATACAGTTGAAGATACTCCTCTACGGATTTCTTATCAATTGTATCTTCCTTAACATTATTCTTTTTGTAAACCCGCATAAAATCATCTACGCTGATACTATCTTCTGCAATGGTAACCAGTGTCCTGTTATCCTGTGCTATTGAAGCAAATGCGATTAAAAATCCAAAAACGATTAAAATGCCTTTTAACATATTTGTTTTCATTGTTACTATTTTATTATTACTATTGATTGAATGTTTAAATACTTTTTTTTAAATTTTATTCTTTAATTCTCCAATTTATTTTACCACTAAAATAATGAGGCTGCAAATATAATTGTTTTAGGATAATAATGAGAGAGTAAATAAACAAACCTCAGCTATTAAAACCCTCTAAAACACAATAAATTAAACCATAAACAAAACTAAATCACCAACAAACACGATATGCATTTAACAAAAATTAACACTACCTGCTATAGTTTGGAGCCTCACGAGTGATTGTAATATCGTGAGGATGGCTTTCTGTAACTCCTGCAGCTGTAATCCTGGTAAATTTTGCACTTTGCAGTACGCTAATATCAGGTGAGCCTGTATATCCCATTCCGGCTCTTAAGCCTCCAACCATTTGATGTATAACTTCTGACAAACTCCCTTTATAAGGCACCCGACCTACAATTCCTTCGGGAACAAGTTTGTTAATATCATCTTCAACATCTTGGAAATAACGATCTTTAGAGCCTTTCTGCATAGCTTCTATCGACCCCATACCTCTATAGGTTTTGTATTTTCTTCCTTCAAAAATTATTGTTTCGCCAGGTGATTCACTAACTCCTGCAAACAACGACCCTGCCATAACCGTATTAGCTCCGGCAGCCAACGCCTTTACAATATCGCCTGTATATCTTATTCCTCCATCAGCAATAACAGGCACTCCGGTTCCCTTTAATCCCTGGGCCACCTCGTAAATAGCAGTTAGTTGCGGCACTCCTATTCCGGCAATTATCCTTGTTGTGCAGATTGAACCCGGCCCGATGCCAACTTTAACAGCATCAACGCCCAACTCTGCAAGGTCTTTTGCAGCCTCACGGGTTCCTATATTTCCAACTATCAGTTCAATCTTTGGATAAGTTGTTTTTATCACTTTAGCCATGCGCATTACGCCTTTTGAATGTCCGTGAGCCGTATCAATAACAATGGCATCAACACCGGCATCAACCAGAGCTTCAACTCTTTCGGCTGTATCGGCGGCAACACCTACAGCAGCAGCAACCCGAAGCCGCCCGCGTTCATCCTTACAAGCATTTGGCCTCTCCTTTATTTTTATAATATCCTTATATGTAATCAATCCCACAAGCTTAAAATCATCATCCACAACCGGAAGTTTTTCAATCTTATGTTCCTGTAGAATATCAGCTGCTTTCTCAAAATCAGTAAATTCAGTAGTGGTGATAAGATTTTCGGTTGTCATAATATCCACAATAGGCTTATCGTGGTTTTTCTCAAAACGGAGATCACGGTTTGTAACAATACCTACCAATCTGTTTTCGGCATCCACAACAGGAATTCCACCAATGTTATACTCCTTCATTATATCGAATGCATCTTTTACAAAAGCTTCCTTGCGAAGTGTGATAGGATTTATTATCATCCCGTTTTCTGCCCGCTTCACTTTCCTGACTTCATTAGCCTGACTTTCGATACTCATATTTTTATGTAGAACACCAATACCTCCTACCTGCGCCATCGCAATTGCCATAATATGCTCAGTCACAGTATCCATAGCAGCCGAGACAATGGGAATATTTATTCTAATATTTCTCGTGAACATTGTTGATATATCAACCTCGCGAGGAAGAACTTCGCTATACGATGGTACTAAAAGAACATCATCATAAGTAAGACCTGTACCAGAAAATTTTTCATTTTCAAAACTCATAATAAGAGGATTATTTTAAATTTGCGCAAAGATAATACAACTCAGCAAATATGGCCTTTAAAAAATATTTGCTTTTTTATGATTCCATATTTGTCAGGCCGGATTAATTATCTAATTTTATCGCGTTTTTCAATTTTGTGAATTTATTAATATGTCAGTAAAAACTGCAGTAGTCATATTGAACTGGAACGGCAGAAAATTTCTTGAAGATTTTCTGCCCGAAGTCATTGCCAATACTAAAGATGATGCTGAAATTATTGTTGCTGATAATGACTCTTCTGACGATTCTGTTGATTTTTTAAGAAAAAATTTTCCTGATATCAAAATAATACAAAACGAATCGAATGGCGGTTTTGCAAAAGGTTATAATGATGCGCTGGCCCAGGTTGAGGCAAAATACTATGTGCTG
>JAUVIX010000078.1 GCA_030592565.1 Chlorobiota bacterium | reverse complement strand
CTCCTTATGACCGTTTGAGCCACCATACACCTGTCCTTCACCTGTTGTAAAGTCGTAAGTGTATTCCCCTCCTGACAAGGTAACAGCATTTGCAGTCATTATTCCAAGATGGTTACGGTGATAAACAGCAACAAACAGATTATTAGTAATTGTTGAACTAAATCTGAGAGAATTAGCTCCGTCAAGTCCAACAATATTTCCGTTATTAAGAACAAATCCAGCCTTGCTTTCAATAATTGTAGCAGGTGTAGCCGTAGAGGCTCCTCCTGCTGTTTCCCTGAGTTCAACTAAAACCCAATCAACAATAGTTGAATTTGGAATTGACGAAACACTTTCTGTTCCGGCATAATTCCAGGGGCCAACATTATAGGGTTGATTTAAGGGTAAATATCCTGAGTTATTCAAAGAAACACTCATTCCAAGACCTGAATAACAGCCCTCAAGATTAATATCCAGATTAACCGTAACGCCGCTAATTACTTCAAGAGTACAAGGAACAATAACCTGAGGATTGTCCGGGTCATTGCTATTGATAGCAACTTCTCCCAGATACACACCAACATCCAAACCGGCTGCGTCAAAGTTAACAGTAACATCAACCGAACCTGAACCTGTAACAGTTCCTGATCCGTTATTGGTAACTGAAAGCCAGGTATGTGAATATAAATCACCCAATTCTAATGCAAAAAATGTATCATTAGGTGTTCCCTGGACTACACCACCTAAAACAATTTTACCCGGAACAAGGTCGGTTGAGTAAAAAGCTCCTCCATTCATCTGATCAGTAAGTCCGGAAAGCAATGGAACCTGGATTGAAACACCTGTTAATGCCTGAGTTGATATATTATATTCATAGAATGAGGTTGTCGGACTGCCAGAACGGTCAAAAATCCAAAGATTACCGGTAAGTTCATCATAAGCCATCCCATACACAGAGGTTAATCCAGGTGCTGTAATGGTTGCATATTGAGTTCCGGAAGCATCAAATTCAACTATTCCGGTACTCCAGTTTGCTGCATAAAAATGTCCGTTTACCGGATTGTATGCCAATGCTCTGATGGTACCTAATCCCAAGTTTCCTGTAAACATTGTAGTAACAACACCGGTAGTTTGATTAATTTGGTAGAAACCATTATCATCTCCACCATATAAATAGGTGCCGTTAAAAGCCATATCACGAATTCCCCAGTCTGAAGTTGTACCCTGTGAGTATGTATTGATGAGATTTCCATTTACATCCAGCTTATAAAGCTGATTAGGATTTGTTCCGGCAGTACCACCACCACCGGAATACCATAAATATGTACCATCAAATTCACAACCCAAAAGTTGATCATCTCCTGTGCTGGTTTGAATATCTATTTGCATTAAAACATCTCCAACAGCTTCAGAAGGTGTATTTCCAATTTGTGTATATGGCGACACCTCTTCTTCTATACTCATTTGGTTATTCTTCTGGATAGTTCCCAGCTTGAAATCAGGATTGTACCAACCTGATTCATTCAAATATGTAACAGCGGTAGTATAGGTTAAATCATCCTCTCCTAAATTAGATATCTGAAGAATTTCATTTGTAGATGCATCCTGTTCAAGTGTTACATAGAAACTCGTAGGATTAACTTCTATCTCGGCTGGTGCCAGAGGGGGTGTTATTGCCGGGAATATTATATAATCTACCCAGACGCAATCAGAACCGGAAGAGACACTACCATCTTTATAATACATCCATTCAAAAGTATGCTCACCTGCTGTAACAGAGTAACTAACCTGTCCCCATGCTATAGTGCCGGCCCATTGATCCTGTAAAGAGCCATCAATATAAAACCGCAGGTAGTCATAGTTACTTTCGGAGGATACTTTCCGGTAAAAAGAAATAGTTCCGGGACCTGATATATTAGCTGTTATAAGTAAAGATGTTGTCTGACTATCAGATATATCTCCTGATTTGGCACAAAACACCCCTTCATAAGGACTTTCTGTAACTACCGAGAAATTAGCATTCCCACTAAACTCCCAGGAGAATTTGGAGAAATCTCCTGTTTCCCAATCCTCTACAATTAAACCAACACTCTCGTAAAAAATATTATTGTTGGAATACAAACCTGCACCAACATTAAAAATCAGATCAACAGTTTGCCCTATAGGTGTTGCACCATCAATAGAGATAGTAAACGTTGAATAAGAAGTTGCACCAATATTAATTTCTCCCATAAGGAATGTTGATGAAGTTACAGTTACGTATGGACTGGTACTTGACAGATTGCCGGTAGCTACTGGTGAATTACTATGGCCATTATTGGTTGTCCCAATAATAATGTCTGCTGTTTCGCCCGGATCAAGCTTCCCATCACCATTTCCCATTTCAGAATCATCTATTGTTAAATCTCCAATTTCTAAAACAGGTGCATTAACTGTAATACTAAAATATGAGGTCCAGGTGTCGTCTGCATTACCTGTAATTTGAAGCTCAAAATCCAATATATATTGATCAGGAATATCATTAGCTATAGTAAATGCAAAAGCATCATTAACAGTAATAGAACTTCCATTTGCTATCAAGCCGAATGATTGTGAATCATTAGTTATTGAAATATATGAATCTGTACAAATAAGAGTTGCATTCACGTTATTGGCAGGTGCGCTCCCCATATTTTCAAGTGTCATATTAAGCAAGATATTCTCTCCGAAATCGGCTTCTCCGTTATTATTTCCTGAAGCATCATTGATTGAATGATTATTGTAGGTTACGTAAGGACCCGAAGGTGGAATAACGTCAACATTGCCTGAATAACGATAATAATTTTGTTTTGTAATAGTAACCACCATCACATCTCCCTGATTTTGTGAAGGAATTGTTATTGCCACAGGTGACCCTGTTCCATCAGCTGTACCGATGATTACACCGTTAACCGTAAGAGCAATAAATGAGCCTGCATTTGCAGTTACTACAAATGAAGATGAACCGCTTAACAATGCAGAAGAATGATTTACTGTTAAATATTGAGGTACTTCAGAATACAAAACTGTAAATGCATCACCATGATGGTGAAACAGGTGATAAGTCACCTCTTTATTACTGGTATTGTACGGCCAGCTAGATTGTTGCAGGAATATCTTTCCGGCAGCATTTCCAAAAGCTGGCAATATCCCTCTTGAAGGAGGATTAGTTGTTTCTGCCGGCATAAAATCAGGCCACATATTATCATATATCCCCCAGACATAGGTGTCGTTTACAAATGAATAGGAAACTTCGGATGCAGCAGTTATTCCCAGAGCACCTGAATTATATCCTCCATAAGTATACCTGTGAAATTTTTCGGCAAAACACTCACCACTGACATTGTATTTCCCAGTAAGACAGTTTATTGAAAAAATCCATGGCAAATCAGAGTTTGTCAATCCATTAATACTTGAAGAAGTATATGAAGGCTCACCCCAGCCTGTTACGCCACCGTGGTCGCGGTGTTGTAAAACAAAAGCTCCGCTGTTAATTGCGTTATTTACATCACTTGCAGATCCTCCTGTCCAGCCACCCAAAGTTGATGGTGATGCCGGGATATAACCTAAACCACCTGGCCCAAAATAGTTTACAACGGTACTTGTATTGGTTGCGGTTGACCATGGGTCAACAGAAGGGTTACCAGCATAAACCGCATTTATCCTTACTGGATTTTTTCCCAATTCATTTTTCCAGTATCCTCCAACTGTTTCGGAACATATCTGAAACCAACGTTCTGTTTGCCAACCCAAAGCCGTTATCGGATGGTCATAAAAATTATAATTTGTGGGTGGTGTACGCTCATAATCAAGAAACTTAGTAATCATCGTTTCAAGATGAGTTGAATTTTGTGCAGTCATTCTTGCAAGAATTACATCAGGCAAATGGTCACCATCAACATCGGCATATATATTATCAGAAACACAATAGCTGTTATAAATTGGAGAAATAACCGTACTACCACTCGTGCCGTAATCACCAAGAAGTAAGACAGCGGCAGGAGGAACATCCCATGTGTTATATGCATTGTTAATATAATTTTCAATAGCTGTTGCTGTGTTACCTCCGACATCAGTTGTTGTGACAACACCAGTATTAATTCCTTGCAGTGTTCTGAAATTCTTAACAGAATCAGCCCATGAAAGGAAAACAGGATCATTCGGAGAAATAATGAGATATTCATAGTCAGGTGTGTCTGTCGGTGCACCCGTTTTATTATAATCTATATCAGGCAATGACTGTGGATTTAAAACAGCATCCTTTACAATCGGATCCCACCAGCGATTACGCAGTCTGTCATCTCCAAAATGCCCGTTTCCACCATTAAACTGAATTTCAATCTTCAAATCCCTGTAAACAATTAGTTCTTTGGTTACCGGATTGTATTGAAATGGTGTAATTCCTAACATTACAACATCCACACCTCTTAGTTTTGCGTTTTCGGAAACAATAACAGGTTGTGTAGGATACAAGGTGTTTTTTGAATAAATCTTATTGTCCTTTTTATATTCCAACGGGCCGGTTTCCGTATCAAGAGGAATACGCGGTGCTGGTGCTACATCAATATTCTTGAAAATTTCAGTTCGCGATGCAACAATAGTATAAGAGATTGATGCTCCCTGAGGAATGGCTATATAACGGCCTGTGCCTGGAAGATTTGGAGCACCTTCATTGTTCGGAAGAAAAATTCCCGGTAAGTGAATCTCCTTTAAAATCTGATCACCAATTGTTATATCATCAATAGAAAAGTCATCTATTGAAAAATTAATTCTGACAGAGGTGTTTTCTCCTGATTCCAGAGTAAATCCTGCCTTACCCCAACTATCGGGATAACTGATTTTTTGTGAAAATCCTGTTGTCAATGCAAAAATAGACAACACAAAAGAAAGACTGATGTAATTAGTGAATTTTTTCATAATATTTTGATTAGATTTTTGCGCTAAAGTATAATGTATTTGCGATACTACCAAACTGATTACAATAATTTGTACCGGTTACAAATAAGATATTTTTTTATACTTTTGTGCAAAATGTAAAAACCAATTTTTACAGCGATGAGAAAAATTGTTATTCCTTTACTTTTAATTCTGATATTTACTGGGTTTGGCTATACACAGTCACTTTCGGTAGAGCAGATTATTAATAATAAAGTTAATGCAGGTGATGATACCGGATCGGTATCTGCTGATGGTATCATTCTTTATGCCCAGGATGTATTAACAAATTATTATGAATTAAACGAGTATAAACCTGCCTGGAAAAACAAAAAGAACTTTAAAGAGGTGATTTCTATCCTACAGGATTCATATAATGAGGGTTTACTGCCTGATGATTATCATATGAGTAACATTAACAGGCTAATAAACGAGACAAAGGCAAATCCCGATCCTTATAAGGTTGCTGATCTTGACCTATTATTAACAGATGGCCTATTATTATATGCATCACATCTTATTATGGGTAAAGTTGATCAATCGAAAATAAGGCCGGGATGGGATGTCCCGCCCAATAAATTACCGGGAAACGGAGACAGTTTGCTGTATATGACTTTGGCACATAAAGATTTAACTAAAGTCATAAATTCCTTTAAACCTGATATTTTTATGTACACATACCTCCGCAATGGGTTAAAAAATTACAGGGAAATTGAAAAAAACGGAGGCTGGCCTCAAATACCTGATGGTGAAGTGTTGAAACCCGGAGCAAAGAATGAAAGAGTATTAACTATCAGGGATTATCTGAAGGTAGTAGGTGATTTACCTGTTGTCGTTGTCAGCTCAAATGATACAATTTATGACTCAACGGTTGTTGAAGCAGTGAAGAAATTTCAGTTCAGACACAACCTTAATCAGGACGGGGTTATTGGTAAAGGTACACTCAGAGTGATGAATGTGCCTGTAGAACAACGTATTGACGAAGTAAGAGTCAATATGGAAAGAGCAAGATGGGTTATTCATCACCTGCCGGATGATTTTCTGGTTGTTAATATTGCAGGATATAATATCAGAAGACTTAAGAATGATTCGATTATTTATTACTCAAGAGTTATTGTTGGCAGACACTATCACGAATCTCCAATTTTCAAAGGGACATTAAGATATATAATTCTAAATCCTACCTGGACATTGCCATACTCTATTGCCACAAAGGAAACCCTACCTAAGTTGCAGAAAGATCCGGGTTATCTGGCAAAAAAGAATATGATCATTATGGACAGAAGCGGAAAAGTGCTTGACCCGTCAACAATAGATTTCAACAAGCTCTCGGCAGGTAATTTTCCATATACTGTACAGCAGAAAGCAGGCCCGCATAATGCTCTCGGAGAAGTAAAATTTATGTTTCCAAATGAATATTCTGTTTATCTTCACGACACTCCTTCACGCAGCCTGTTTGCAAATGAAGATAGGGCATTTAGTCATGGCTGTATAAGACTTGATAAAAGGTGGGAATTGTTTTTAAGTCTCGTTGATGAACCGGATGTGTGGAATATGGAAAAAATCAATAATGTTCTGGCTTCTGAAAAAACCACAAGAGTAAATCTCAAAAATCCAATAGACATTGTATTGCTTTACTGGACAGCAGGTGCCGACAAAGCAGATAAATTATACTTCAATAAGGATGTTTACCAAAGAGATCCTGCAGTTTTAAGTGAGTTAAACAAACCTGTTGTGTTTAAAAAGGCTGAATAGTAGAAATAATTATCAGGGAGAGACGTTTAACCAGATTTGATTTCAGATTTTTTTATGGGTATAAGGCAATATATGTTTTTAAGTTTTTTTGTTTTTTCTTTCTTGTCATTTTCAGCAAAATGCGATGAAGTTGGATTTAAGTACAGACTTCAGGATGAAGAGGAAATAAATCTAAGCCGGTTTTTTTATGCTGTTATGCCGGCTAAGACTATAGAGATTATCGTAGAAGCCGATAAGTCAGAAAATATTGTGGTTACTGTTACCAATGGTGAACTTTTTTCAAGAGGTTCAGGGAAATGGGAGTTCAAAGCTCCGGATGTTAGTGGAAAGTATGAGTTAACTATAAGGGATATAGCTACAGATCAAACTGCTGTTATCACTATTTTTGTTTTGATGCCGGACACTAAAATGGAAGAAGAATATCTTAACGGCTACAGAATTGGCAATTATCCTCCTGGCAAATACAAGGGAAAAGATAATTATAAAAAACCGGATGGATTTATTGAGGTGACAGAAACTAATAAGGATATTTACATCACTCCGCATTTCCAATTGGAACAATTCCTGTGTAAGCAAAGTTCCGGATGGCCTAAATATCTTGTCCTCAATCCAAAATTACTTCTGAAGCTTGAATATTTAATTAGTGAGTTACACAAAAAGGGAATAAATGCAAAAACTCTCTTTATTATGAGTGGATACAGAACGCCATATTACAATAAACTAATTGGTAATGTAGCATACAGCAGGCATGTTTTCGGAGATGCTGCTGATATATACATTGATGAGAACCATAATGGAGTTATTGATGATTTGAATAGTGACGGCAAAAACAATATGTCAGATGCAGAGGTGTTGTACTCGATTGTCCAGCAGTTAGATGAAAACCCCGATTATGACGACTTGATTGGCGGCTTAGGAAAGTATATAAAGAATTCGGCTCATACCTATTTTATTCACATCGATACAAGAGGCTACAGAGCAAGGTGGTAATCTGAGCAGAAATAGAAGTAAACATCGTAATGTATATTTATTCCTCTACTTCTATTTTTTCATTCTGCTCCTTTTTGATAACATCGACTACTTCTTTGAACTTATCATTCGGCACCGGCAATGAGAGCACATAATGTTTGAGCTTCCAGCCGTTATCGCCTTTTTGCAGAATTCCTGAGCCTCTTAAAGTTGTCTTCCCTGATTCCAGCAATTCATCAAACCAGGCAAACATTCCGTCTTCTGACAGATAAATGTTTCTGCTTATGGCAGTGAAACTCCAGGCTTTGCCCTTATCGAAATAGGGTTTAGACCATTCAAAAAACTGCTGTTTTGTCCATATTTCCGTTTCATCAGTACCAATATAGATACCATCATCTGCAATAAAATTGAAATATGCCTTTTGGTTGGCTTCTGCAGCAGCCTTATGCCAGTTGTCAATAAGGCTTGAGATTTGGGTTTTTTCGCTATCTTGGGCAAATATGCCGGTTGAAAAGATAAAAACAGCAGCAATAAAAATATATTTAATCATTTTACCATTTTTTGAATTAAATAATCAATCCATCTCTGTGGCATAGAGGACATCATCATAATTGTTTTGTTTCGGTTGATTTGGTAAATATTTTTTGGTCTGGGCTCCATAAGAGTTTTTTTTACCAGCATTGCCACTTTTGCAGGTTCAATCATTTTGCCTACATCCTTTTGTGCCCTTTCGATAAACTTTTTCAGATACTTCTTATATTTGCTTTTCTCTGCCGGAACTTCAAGGGAATTCATTTCTTTGATAAGATCTGTTTTTATGGCACCAGAGCGAATCAATACAAGGTCAATACCAAAAAGTCCGAGTTCCTGCCTCATAGATGTGCTGAAAGCTTCAAGAGTAATTTTTGAAACGGGATATGGCTGAAACAGTGTTGGAAACCTTACACCATGACTGCTGATTTGTATAACCCTGCCGCGAGTTTTAATCAGGTGTTCCAAAAATACGCTTATCGTCAATACAGGACCGTAGGTATTGATTTTTAAGATTTTGTCAAGCATTTTTTCAGTCATTTCCGAAACAGGTTGGAACATAAAAATTCCGGCATTGTTAACTATGTACCTGACTGTAATTCCCAGATCATCAAGTTGCCTTTTTACTTTTTTAATAGACTCTTCGGAGCTCACATCCATCTTAAGCCCGATAATTGTTGAATCGGAACTGTAAATTTTGGTAATCTCGTCATTTATATCAGTTGCTATGATATAATCTAAATTGGGAAGGGTTTTCGACATCTCCACAAGAGCTTTTCCTAACCCTTGTGCAGCACCTGTTATCAGAATTGCATTTTTGGTTTCTTCCATAATTTAAGAATAACACACAACAAAGATAAACTGCTTTTTGTTAAGGCTGCAAAATATTTATTCCGGAGTTAAGACCGAATAGCAATGCGAAATTTTTTATGATAATATCAACCACATCTATTCGTCAGCAATTGCTAAAGATTCTTCAACTTTTTTGCATACCATTTCATCAATGGAAGGGCAATAACCCAGAAACTTACAGTAGGGTTGAGCCTGTTTATCGAAAAGAATTGTAAATGGTACAGTGGGGATGCTCATTGCTCTTTTGAAGTTCCCGTTTTTGTCGATATATACTTCAAACTCAATGTCGTGCCCATAAACAAAAGGCCGGATATGATCTAAGTTGCCAATATTGTCAACACATACTGCAACTATTCTGACTCCCTTATCCTTTAATTTTTCAACGTAAATATCGTTTAAGTCCATAAGCTCCTTACAACAATTGTCATCATAGGTTTTCCAGAACACCATTATCATTGGAACAGAGTCATTCCCAATACTCAAGGTTGATATTTTTGTTCCCTCCAGTGTATAGATATCAACATCAGGTAGATTTTGCTGCGATTGCGAAAAACTGATTAGAAACATCAGTGCTGTTGCTGTGGTTAAGAAATGTGTTTTCATAGTAGTAGGTTTTAGTAGGTAAATTATTTCAAAGAACTCTCCAGCAAAGATACAAAATTTAAAGGCAAAATGCAAGCAAAATGTTTAAACGTAGGGTTTCATCGTGTAAACGCCGGGGTTTATTTATTATTCGTATTGAGAATAATAGTTTCAAACAAAAAAAGCGATGCTCTTTCGGGCATCGCTTTTCAATTTTTATGAATAGTATATTAGTTCACTGAGATTTTCTTTGTCAAAAGACTATCTCCAATTTTCAGACTTACAAAATAGATTCCCGAATCAAAATTGCGTGCATCTACTTTTATTGAATGTGAACCTGCATTTAGTATTCCCGGTTTTGAGTTGTAAACAATCTTTCCGGTGATATCATAAATAATAAGCTCTACATTTTCGTTTGACTCCAATGTGAAGTTAACATTTGTGAAGTTTTCAAACGGATTTGGGAAGATATTAAAAGCATCTTTAGTGTCAAATACTTCTACATCAGTACCTAAGACACCAAACTGTACAAGTTCGTTACTTCCATCAAAATCGGAATTAAAAATGATCTCTGTTCCAGCACCACCTGTTAGTCTGTAAAATCCTGCACCGGTAAGTCCGTCACCACCTGCATCATTAATCACAAAAGTATAACATCCGTCTTCTGTAATAAAAAGTGTGTCTTTGATGAAAGAATTTGGTGTTGAATATGGTCCGCCACTATACAAGATCTGACCTTCGGAATCTTTGCATTTCCAGGTAATCTCCTGAGGATTATCATCAAGTTTTATGAAGAGGAAAATATCCGGTACTACCTGAGCCGCTGAGACAAATGAATTGGCAATGGTGTCATTTGAAGTGTCTTCATCATCATTTCCGTTTGGATCAGTAACGTAGATTACCAAATCGTTTTCATCCTGAATATCGAATGAAAGTGGAGGTAACTGCACCTCTTCTGTTGTCTGAAATGAAAGATCGCCTGTCCACTCATAAGTTTCAGAAGCATCTCCGTTAACTACATAGTTAATATTTAATGATGTCAAACTTTGAGCTCCCTGGTTTGAAATTGTAACAAGTGGGGCAACTTCTCCAGAGCAATTGGTCACAGGAATCATATCCATTGACTGGATTGATGCGTTATTAGTTGTTAGAGGAATTAAATCCAATACAGCAACTTTTGTTGCCTGAAGAATCTCTTTGGTATCATTATCCTGAACAAATGCAACAAATTCACAATTGTCAGTTACCCAACTTCCATCCATAGTAAAGTCGAGCAATACTGCTTGAGTGCTATTACCTGAAAAATCAAGTGGTGTTCCGGATTGGTTGGGATCCATATACCTCGTTACAAAGTTGTAAGTCGAGCCCCCATCCAGAACATCAGATTCTGTAACAACAAATTGTAGAACAAGATTTGTCCCGGCATAGGTTTCAACATTCTCAACAGTTACTGATACGGTATAATCCAATCCATTATTAGACCCGTTAATTGAGATTGAAAAATTAGATGGAATTGCGAGACGTTGATTAACTTTTGCTAAATAGGCAGAATAGCTGCTTCCGCCAAGGATATTCAATATGCCATCAAAATATGCATCCGGAATATATTGCACACCATAATAATTTGCTCTGGCGTTAGAATATGTATTTTCTAAATCATCGGATACATGATGTGATATTACAGCAACATCTAATCCATTTTCTACCAAATTGTCAGCTGATTGTGCTGCGGTAGGACAAGATGATCACCACGTGGCAGTAACCAATTCAAGAATGACTTTGTCTCTTGGAACTGTCTGAGTTAAACCCACAGTTGCAACAAGAGCAACAACAAAAGAAAGAATTAGTCTTTTCATAAATTTAGGTATTTAAGTTAGAATTAAACAGTAAAAAGTGCAAATATACAAAAATCTGAATATGTAATTATTATTTTTAAATTTAGATTGAATCTAAAAAAGCCGACATAGAATATTTTATCATACAAATTCTATGTCGGCTTAGTATAAATAAGACCCGACTGATTTTCAAAACCAGTCAGGTCTTAACTATTTATTTAATAATAATCTTCTTTACGATTGAATAATTATCATTTTCAATATGCAGATAATATAATCCGCCATCAACATCAATATTTATGTTCAGCGACTTATTGTTAATTAGTTTAACATTGTCACTACTGTAAACTGATTTTCCAAGAGAATTTAATATCCGGATATTGACAGGATCAACAATTTCTGTATCTATTTTAATTGTAAAAACTCCTGAGTTCGGATTTGGAAAAATGCTAACCTTTGAACTAATCAGGTTGTCATCGATACCAAGACATTTGATTGTCAGTAACATTTCATCTATTGTAGATTCGCAGACACCATTTCCATTGGCTGTCAGTGTTAATATTACCGCTTCCGCATAAATATCATTAGGGCCAGGTGTATAAACCGGATTAACGATTGTGACATCATCGAATGACCCGTCACCAAATGTTACCCACAAAATATCAGAATAGTTGGTAGAAAGGGCATCAGTAATTTCATATGTTTCACCTTCACAAATATCATAGTCTTCTCCGGCATAAGCTTCTGGAGCCGCTGTTACAGTCAGGTAAACAGAATCTACTTTTGAACCGCATGGAGTAAATCCAT
>JAUVIX010000167.1 GCA_030592565.1 Chlorobiota bacterium | reverse complement strand
TTCAATTGGCAAAGGAGGCCCCCACGAAAGGTCAACCTGCCCATCTGAGCCACTGGCATCCATACTGGTTGGAGAATTGCCGTATGGCATTTCAAAATCTAAAGTGGTTATTCCTGGAACGACAATATAGTCTTCGATTTGCTGTGTAACATAATCGGTAAATTCGCAGGTAACAGTATATGCTCCCAATGGGATATTTTCTATATTGTAATACCCTGTATTGTCAGTTAAATCCGTATAACCCCCTATTGAAACAAGGGCATTTTCCAAAGGCACATTTGTGCCTGCTGTTGTTACATAACCTTCCACAGCACCCTCTGTTGATTCTCCAACTATAACCTGGTCAAGTGCCATATCAGAAGTTTCCCCTGTTCCGGTAATCCCTTTCCACCTGAACATAACACTTGTATTTACTTCATACCCAAACAGTGCAATTGTCTGCTTTTGCCACGAGCTACCCTGTGCACCATTTTTAGTCCACAATTCACTCCAGGATGTTCCCTGGTCTGTTGAAACTTCAAGGCTCATTGTCCCCATTTCTGACCCATCCATATGATAATAAAATGAGATGCCGGGAATATTCAAACTGGTAAAGTTAAACTCCGGCCCCAACACATAGGCAGTGTTTCCATTACATCCCGATGATTCAGTATATAAATATTTTCCTCCGGTTGTGATATCATCAGTTGGGCCTGTATTGGCTGTTGGTGTTGTCCCTGATTGAACATTCCAGTCAAAGTCATCTGAACTATTGTTTGACCAGCAATACCAAAGAGGAACCGAACCATCCATCGTACAACCGGTATAACTACCTGCTGTTTGATTATTGTCAAATGTTTCTGTATAAGGAAAGGCATTAATTATATAACAGGCAGTTGAAAATGAATAGGGCCCGCTCCACTGACTACAATATGCACGAACATAATAATCATAAATTTTATCAGGGTTCAATTGACTAATTACAGTAGGGTTACCTACTCCTGACACGCTTGGGGAACCTGTTGGTGGCGTGTTGTGAAGCAACAGTTCAATATCAAAAGATGACACACCTGCATTATCAGTCCAGGCCAAAGTGGCTGAAGTGGTTGTTGTATTGTATGCTGTCAGGTTTGTAGGTGAAAGACACCCGGGATCATCAAGATTTGCTGAAATATTCCAGTTATAGTTCAATCCGGAGGATCCAAAAGTAATTCCATCAGTGCTTAACAAATCGCCTAACCCTGTATTGGCCGGGCCGGAATCCCCGCCCGCCGGGGTTTCACCTGAGGGTTGGCCGCTAACCTCTATGCCTATCCATATATCGTTGCCGCTTATGGCAACAGGGCTTGAGAGTTCAATGTGTTCCCAGGAATGGCCGGCAGGTGTAAAGGTTGCAGTATAAAGCACTGCTCCAGGTTCTGTGGCCGAAGTCCCCTGATCCCATATATACAAAGTCTCTGTCCCGCCCACATCTCCAATATAGACATCAATAGAATAAATATTTAACCCGGTATAACTACTCATAGCGCTTGCAGGCCAGTAAGCAGCCCAATAAAATGTGCCGCCTCCGGTTATGCCATAACTATTTGAATTCTCACCATTATCATAGCGGAGAGCCAGAGCATCCGGGGATAAAGGTGGGGATGGTGAAACAGTTAAATTTTCTTTATCAGTATTAACTGTTTTTTGTGACCAAACAGGGTTTAATTGCATTAAAAATGCTGCAATTAGAATAATGGAACCAATCGTAATTTTTTTCATAATGCCAATTATTTATTATTCATTAAATTTCTATTTACTTATTTGAGAACTATTTATAAGCATGATAATAATATCTCTTTATACTTCCTAAATGGAAGAAATAGGAGTCAGCTTTGGTTTTTAGTTTTTGTAGATAATATCCTGAACAAACATTATTTAATAAGATATTATACATTGCATAAATTAAGAGAGCAAATTTAAATAAATATAATGAAACAAAAAAATAAAATTGATATGTTTTTAAATTATATTTTGATAAATTCATAAACTTGGGATCTGGTCAAGTTTTGAAGATTTTTTTTTGCCTGATTCGCCGATACGTAACGATTGTATGAATATGCTGTTTGGTGGTTCTCCTCCTGTCCTATTTGGATGGTAATGATGAATACAGGCAGGCTCTGTCCTGAGTAATTTCTTACCCCCGCCTGCTGATCTCCTTTAACAAATCCGGGTTTAATACTTTTATCTCTTTTCCAATGATGTCAATAATGGTATCCTTTTTAAACTCTGTAAGTAACCTGACAGTGCTTTCTGTTGAAAGACCGGCGAATTCAGCAATATCCTTTCTCGATAAATAGGAAAATATTTTCTCTTCCTGCAGGTATTGATTGTGCAAATATATCAAAGTATCAGCTAATCTGCCATGCATTTGCTTACTGCCAAGACTTAATATTTTATTAAAGAGCTGGTTTTCATTTTCACAATATCCTTTAATTATCTCAGAAGCAAAACTACCATTGCTTGTCAGTAATTTTCTAAAGCTGTCCTTTTTTATCATGCAGATTGTCGAATCTTTTAAGGCTGCGGTGGAGTAATTATAAATGTTGTCCCCGTAAATTGAAGACAAACCTATGAATTCTGATTTTTTTAATATTTTTAAATTAATGTGTCTGTTATTGAAACTCTCAAGGTATGAGCTAACTAAACCATCTGAAATATATAAAACATGTGATGCAAAGGCTCCCTGCTTGCATATAGTTTCCCCTTTTCTGTATAATATTTGGGTTTTATTCTGATTGATAAATTCAAGCTCGGAAGGGTTTAGCTCCCTAAAATATTTTGAACTTTTTTTACATTCATAACAGTTTGCCGATTCGGAGAAGTTATCCATTACTTATGAATTTATTTATTAATATAAATTTGCCAGACATCTAATTTTTGACAATACAAAGTTATAATTTATATCAATTGAAACATTGAATAGTCTCAATTATTTTTTTAAGACAAACACATCTAAGTAATACCTATATTTAATAGCTAATGGTTATCTTTGAATTAAATTTAATTAAAGATATTTATAAAAATATGAAAACTTACGATGTTATTATTATTGGGGCAGGTCCATCCGGAATAGTTGCCGGAGTAACTGCTCAAAAACAAAACCCTGAAAAATCAATGTTAATGATAAAGGAAGAAGATAAGGGGCTTGTTCCATGTGGTATTCCTTATGTCTTTTATGAATTAGATAGTTTGGATAAAAATGTAATGGGGCCAAAACCGTTTATTGATCTTGGAGGAGAAGTTATTGTTGATCCGGTTGTGGAGGTTGATATATCTGGGAAAGTGATTACTGTTAAATCAGGTAATTCGTATGGATACGACAGGTTGATATTTGCTACAGGATCTACCCCTGTTGTCCCCACATTTATCCCTGGTTATGATCTTGCCGGAGTTGAATATGTGAAAAAAAGTTACAATTACATTAAGGCACTTAAAAGTAAAACAGATCAAGCCAAACATATTATTGTTGTCGGGGGAGGGTTTATTGGTGCTGAGCTTGCCGAACAGCTTGCAATGTGTCCCGATAAATCTATTACCATAATAGAAAGCGAAGCATATTGTTTTAACAAAGCTTTTTCGGGGGAACTCAGTAAAATTGCTACCGAAAAATTGAAGGAGACAAAAATCAACGTATTAACTTCAACACTGGTAAAAGAAGTTGTAGGGAATAATGGAAAAGTTACAGGTGTAAAATTAAATACCGGTGAAAATGTAGAAGCCGATTTGGTAATAATGGCCATAGGTTATATTCCAAATACAGAATTAGCCAGAAAGGCCGGATTGGAATTGAATTCGGAGAATGCCATCAAGGTCGATAATTTTCAAAGAACAAATATTAGAAATGTTTGTGCAATTGGTGACTGTTCAGAAACATTGGGGTTTATCACCGGAAGGCTCGATCACATTATGTTAGCGTCAACTGCAACAGCTGAAGCCAGAGTTTTAGGGTATAATCTGTTTGGCATTAAAATTATAGATTGGAATACGGGTACAATCGCAATATTTTCAACTAAAATAAATGGCCTGTCCATGGCTGCAGCAGGAGTAAATGAAAATAATGCAAAGAAATACAATATTGACCTCGTATCCTCTGAATTTGCTGATTTTGATACTCATCCAGGGGCTTTTAATGATTCCTCTGAATTAACTGTCAAACTGTATGCTTCCCCTTCCGACGGGTCTATTTTAGGTGGTGAAGTGTGGGGAGGGAAATCAACCGGGGAAATCATCAATCTAATAGGAATGGCGATTCAAAAAAAGGTAACTGTTTACGAATTGATTTCATTTCAAATCGGGACACACCCTTTGTTAACTTCAGCCCCGACCAAGTATGTTTTAATTAAGGCAGCAGAAGGCATTATCACAAAACTTAAACATGGATAAATAATTAAATATCTATGAAAACCCTGAAAAACATAAGACGATGAAAACAACTAATCTAATTAGTGCATGTGGTTCTATTACAAAGAAAGAATCACTACTTCCTGTAAATTATAATATCCTTAAAAATACTTGTGTTGCGGAAGCTAACATGCCATATCCGGGTTACTATGAAACTGTTCCGGAATTGGCAAATCCCAACTCTTTATTTCTGTTTACAACACAGTATTATTCTTTAGAAGAAGTTTTGCGCATTGCGCAGAATATAGATTCGTGCTATATGGAAGATGTAAGTATAGCAACAGCATCACTGGATTTTGTACATCATAAATATTCGGCAATAAGAGTAAAATATTTTACTGATTATGAGAATATTCATTTATTACAAAGCTGTTTTCTTAAAGAGGGGGTCGAATTTGTTAAAAAGGTATTAATATCTGATACTGCGGTCGTCAGAGTTAATAAATGCTTTGTTTTGGAAGAGATAGGGGAGGGTGTTTATATTGATAAAAAAGAAGATCAGAAAGGGTACATAATAATTCCAAAGCAAATTACAGATAGTGAGTTTTTGGATATTTTAATGGATATTAGAAATAACACTGACTGCAAATTTTTTGATGCTGAAATGGGGGCTGTGATTATTAATTCGCGAGTAAAAGAGATAGTAAGGATATATTCTGAAAATTTAAATGCACAACTATTTAAATGTATAAAAGAGAGGTTTCTTAAGACTATTATGAAAGGATAAATTAAAATAGCAAAAGGTAACATAATGAAAAAATCAACACTGAATTTTGCAATAAATATCTTAATGTTTGTTTGTATGTCAGCCATTGCAGGTATTGGTTTTCTAATAAAGTTCACATTGATTCCCGGACAGGAAAGATGGATTAAGTATGATAGAAACGTTGAACTTTATCTGTTTGGAATGGAAAGACATGAATGGGGGACAATTCATCTTGTGATTGGATTTGTTTTGCTTGGTCTGTTAATACTACATATTATTCTACATTGGAAGGCTATTACGTGTGTATATAATAGATTTATTCAGAATGCAGGAGTGAAGAAGATAATTGCATCTGTATTCATTGTCATTTGTTCATTACTTATTATTTTTTCATTTTTTATAAACCCGCAAATAGAGGAAATAGAACAAGATAACGGACGTCAGGAGAGGAGTTATAAAAACAGTAATAAAAGAGAAAGCAAGAATAAAACTCTTACTTCGTATGAAAAAGAAAATTTAAATGATGTAAATCATAATCATTCTAATCAATCAATTGAAATAAGAGGTTATATGACAATTGATGAAGTATCAAAAAATAATAAAGTCCCGGCTGAATATATAAAAATAGAGTTAAACATCCCCAAATCTATTTCTGATAAACAAAGATTAAGTGTACTTAGAAAAAAATATGATTTTAAAATGAGTGATGTTGAAAAAATAATTTATGAATACAAAAAAAACGAATAAACTATTGTCGCTACAAATGAATAACAGGAAATAACTATGAAACATCCATGATTGATTTAAAATATACAATGGAATGATTATAAAGCCCCATCCGCGTGCCGTCGAAGCTATAGCGGAGGAGCTCGGGGCGAAATGTTAGTAGCCCCGACCTTCAGGTCGGGGAATAGAAGGAACAAGAAGTAAGATTTTGGCGGAATTTTCGTTGGCGAAGCCGAAAATTGTGACAAAGTCGAAATAGCGGAATATCAATTGGTTACAAAAGTTTAAACAGATGAAAAGAATTGTTGAAGATCATCAGGATTATTTTTTTGATATTGAAAATGCAAATAAATATTTAAATGATGCAAAAAATGCTTCGAAAGCGAGATATAGTAATTTTTTGTCTTCATTAAAAAGCTGGATATTAAGGGCAGGTATTTAGAAGTTGGATGTGGCCCGGGAATTTTGACACAGATTGTTGAAATGCAACATCCAAAAGTAGAAATTATCGCAAATGAGATATCACCCGAAATGATTAAACTGGCCAAACAGGATTTAGCTGACAATTTAAAGACAAGAATCAAATATGAAATTGGTGATGCCTGTGATATTAATTCTATCAAAGATTTGGGGAAGTTTGATTTGATTTATTCAACTTTTACTCTACATCATTGGGATAATGCGGAACTGGCAATAAAGAATTTGTACTCAATACTAAACGATGGTGGGTTGCTTTATATACACGATTTGAAAAGGGTTGTCTGGTTATATTATGTTAAATCGAAAAGTGGGTTTTTTAATTCAATAAGGGCTGCATACAGACCTGATGAAATTAAAGCGATGTTGAATGAAACAGGAATTAATAATTATAAGATTAATACAATTTTCCCATTTTTTATGCAGTCTGTTTTGATAAGAAAATAATGTAAAACTTAACTCAAATGAAAAAGGAGTTAGAAAAACAGATTCTTAATGAGCCGGTATTAGCACCTAAACTTATAAGGGTGGTATCGTCAGATAGTATGACAGAGAATCAGATGGTTGCCTGGGTGAAGGATTTTTATCACAAATAAATATTATTGCGTTATGGCTAACAAATCACTTGATAAAATTTTTAAGCCTGAGAGAATTGCTCTGATAGGCGTTTCAAGCAATCCGAAAAGTATTGGTGGTATTGTTTTGAAAAATCTGATTGCCAGTGGGTTTGATGGAGTCATATACACTGTGCATCCCAGGCATGAGGCTATTATGGGCATTATTTGTTATCCTGACGTGAAGAGTCTTCCCAGGGTTCCGGATTTGGCAGTAATAACTACAAGTGCTAAGTTGGTTCCCGAAATAGTCAGAGAGTGCGGTGAAGCCGGAATAAAAGGGATCATCATTTTATCTGCCGGTTTTAAAGAATCAGGTGCTGAAGGGAAAAAACTGGAGGATGAGGTAAAAGCTGAGCTTGCAAAATTTGAAGATATGAGGATTATCGGGCCAAATTGTGTTGGCATAATGATTCCTGAACTACAACTGAACATAACTTTTACACGAGGAATGCCTGAAAAGGGCAATATCGCTTTTATATCTCAGTCGGGAGCCGTGTGTACAACAGTATTGGACTGGGCCCTTGAAAAAAATGTAGGCTTCTCCCATTTTGTATCCATAGGAAATACGATGGATGTGAATTTTGGCGACCTGATAGATTATTTCGGGCAAGATACAAATACCAAATCTATTGTTCTTTATATTGAATCGATTACCGAAGCACGTAGTTTTATGGCAGCAGCCAGGACCTTCGCACGGAAAAAACCTATTATTGTCTATAAGGCCGGGCGCTTCCCTGAATCGGCAAAAGCAGCAGCTTCGCATACAGGTGCCCTGGCTTCGGAAGATTCAATTTATAATGCGGTATTTGCAAGAGCAGGAATTGCCAGGGTATATGATATAGAAGATATTTTTGATTTTACTGA
>JAUVIX010000072.1 GCA_030592565.1 Chlorobiota bacterium | reverse complement strand
GATATCATTTATCGGAAATACACAGACAATCTCAAATGCAGGATTTGAGAGCTGGTCAAATAAGTTTTTATACGAAGACCCAGATAATTACTCATCATCAAATACACTGAGTATTGCAGCACTTGGAGAGCCCAATGCTTTAAAAACAACAGATGCCTGGTCGGGTGACTTTGCTGTTACCCTTGAAACAGTTCCCACATCGGAAAACCCTGTGAAAGGTGCTGTATATATTGGACAGGTTGGTGAAGAAATGATTTGGGGTGGAACTCCTTATACCGAAAGAATAGATTCGGTTACCGGATATGTGAAATATGATGTAATGCCCGGTGATACAGCATATGTCGGTGTTTTGTTCAAAAAACTGGGACAACCTCTCGGTATTTGCCTTGCAACTTTTATAGGTACACAGGAGGCTTATCAATATTTCAGCCAACCGGTTCAGTGGTTCATTCCAATTGTAACCCCTGATACTATTGCTATTGCAATTTTATCTTCTGCTTTATTTGGTGAAGCTGTCGTTGGTAGTAAACTTACTATTGATAATATTTCGTTTGTAGGAGCAACAGCACCTTTTCCAAATGGTGATTTTGAAAATTGGACAGAATTTTACTCAGAGGAAGCTGATACCTGGTTTTCTTCTAACCTGTTCAGCAAACCTATTGGTTTAACACCTGTTATTAAAACCACCGATAGTTATGAGGGAAACTATGCTGTTCAAATGGAAAGTATGATGACATACTTTGAAGATACATTGTCTGGAATTACAAACGGGCACTATAGTTTTGATGGGCCGGTAGGAGGGATGCCTGTTGTTCAGATACCCGAAATGCTGTCTGGTTTTTATAAATATACATCTGCTGAAAATGATGAAGCATCCGCAAATATCAGACTATTCAGGTATAACCCATCACTTGGGGAATCTGAACTTCTTGCGGAAGAATCATTAATCCTGGCACCATCTGCTAATTATACCTCATTTAATCTTAGTGTTCAATATAATGCTTATCCGCCGCCTGATACAGTTAATATTTTCTTTTCAGTCGAAAATTCTATTACAGAGAAATCTGGTGGTGTTTTACTTGTTGATGATCTGGATATGACCTTTAAACCTGTAAGCGTTGAATCAGCCGGCATAGAAATGCAAGGAAGAGTTTTTCCAAATCCTGCTAGAAATAATTTGTTTGTTGAGATTGGGAATATCAATGATAAGAATATTTGTATTTCCATATATAATACAAATGGTTTGGAAGTATTAAAAAAACAAACAGTATCCTCTTCCTATTCAACTATCAATCTTGATGTTTCAACTCTATCTTCAGGACTATATTTTTACAGAATTAATTCAGGAAATGAATTGATGCAGGGGAAAGTTGTGATTGAATAATAGTACTGTTATTGCAAGCAGGAACGCTCGCACATCTCTTTTGATAATGAGGCAAACATCCACATTTGTCTTTCAATTTTAATTCATAATTGTTAACCTGACAAATCCTCCTTTGCCAAGAAGACTATTATCTCCAAAAAGGCTGTTAAGATAAGCTGATCCAAGTTGAATATTGACATTTTTACCCAATGAAAGTCCTACAAAAAGACCATAATTTACTTTCTTATAGCTACTATATGCTACTACGGGAGTTAACTGTAAAATATTATTGATGTTATATGATGCAAATGCTTCCATTTGAAAAAGAGCATTAAATGTAGGGTATATATTTCCTCTGATTCCGGCATATCCTTTTGCAGAAGCAAAATACTTTCCAACTGAAAAATTTAATCTCAATGGCAATCCTGTGGTGAAATTAGCAGAGCTGATATTATTAAAAATCAGATTTCTTATGGAATTAACCGATATATCACCATTGCTCTCAGTTGTATCAATACTTATACCCTCAAAAACAAAGCTTGTATCTGTCTCTCCGATAAAAGAATTTCCTGTCCAGGTAATAAATCCAAGATTCTTAACAGCAATATCAAAATGAAAATTTCCTGGTTTATCAAAGTCATATTCGAAATCGATTGATGTCCCGAATCCTCTTATGTCATACCACTCTGCCCAAACTGTGTCGGATATGCGGGTGCTGAATTCTGCATCAATACTAAGATATTCACCATTAATATCTGTATATAAAGAGGAATTCTTCATTGAAAATTCATTGAAATTCTGTCCAAAATTAATAGCAATGTTTCCTGTGAAATGATGTATTCCACCCTGTTTTTCCAGCCTGTATCCTATTCCACCTTTAATCTGGTTAAGATAGATGCTGTAATATTTTGAATCCGGTACTGATAAAGTTTGTCCTGCAAAGGATTTATTACCAAGTAATATAAGTTTAATAACATCCTCATCCATTGAAGTGTCAAGATAGAATTGGTGTTCAATCCCAAAATAATAATAAGTGTTCTGCTTTTTGCCTGAAGCAAAAAATGCATCAATACTAATATTCCTTATATCTCCTGTGAGTACAGGGCTTTTTAAGTTACCAATCTGTCGGTTTTTTATGTCATCATTTATAAATTCTGACTTATTAAAAGATGAATAAAACTCGTTTGTAAATGAGTTTGAGTTTGACCCTTCAGAAAATGATGCAGAAATTTGATACTTTTTTATTGTGTCTGTATTGTCCGCCGGATAATACCTGTTAAAAAGCCTTATCTGACCATATGACGGAGATAAAACAATTATCAGAAATAGTATAGTTAATATTCTTTTCACAATCTACTGTTCTAATTTCATTTTAAAATCACCAATTACCATTAATTCCATTTTGTAATCAGAATATAGTTTTACCTGCTCATTCAAAGCTGAGTTGATATGCATTATATATCTTACTATTTTGGCTTCTTTTACTGATTGTTTAAGGTTTTCGTCAAGAGGTATAACAATATATGAAACCACAGGCTCAGTCACTTTGTCATTGCTCCCTGGAATGGCAGTTTCAATATTAGCATTATAAAGAAGTGTGTCAATCACCTCTCCGTTTTCATCTTCAAGGAACATATCAATATCAAATGAAAATGGGAACCCATTTGTAAATTTTAGTCTTAAAAGCCCGTCTCCTATCATATCAAAATTTGTATTTTCTCCTTTCCATGCCCCCTCTTTTCTTATCACCAGGTCTTCAATACCAATTCCTCCGTACACTTCAGCCTCCATAAAAACCTGCATCGGTGTATCAAGGTAGAAAAAATGTGAATGGTCTAAAGTGTCACCTGACGGATTTGTTTCTATCCCGATAAAGTAAGTAAACTCATTAGGCATTATTTCAAGCATATCAAGAATGTTGGTGTTTGAAAAGTTGAAATAATTTTCTGAAGCGTCAATCCCATCTATTCCCGGCCCGGTTTGATACGCCCTTTCAACATAAAGCGTTGAATCCATCATGTCTCCCTGCAAGGAAACAGATTCTCCTGTTGATGTATTTTTTGCATTTACTTCCAGAAGGTTCAATAGTCCGTCAACGCCGTAATAATTGTCAATGCGCAGATTTACATCGGCTTCACCAATTGAAAAGCCGGCAATTTCTATATCTTCAAACATATTGAACTCAGTTGTTTCGGGACCAAACTGAAAGTTTGTTTTTCCGAAATTGCCTTTTGCATAATCCAGAATAACATTTGTAAAGTGAACGTAAAATTTAAAGGTGTCTGTCGGATTAAGTTGAATGGGCTCAGGCTCATTGGGGTCAACCCAAAATTTCAAGTTAAAATTAAAGGTATTGTAAACATCTCCGTCTTCACCTGTGAAATCAAGTTTATATCCTGAGAAATCACTTACTGAGCTATAATAATCATTTTTTGGCAAGGGTTGATTATATAGAGCAAAAGTGTCACCCTGGGGAGAGATTGCCGAATTAATTTTAAAATCGCTTATCATATCCCCATCTGATTGATTGAGTACTTCAAATCTTATCTCGCCGGAGTGCATAATTGCATTTTCCAGTTCAATTCCAAAATCAAAATCCAACATCTGATCGAAATGTTCATCAAGTATTAATTGCCCCGGTGCCACTGTTATTGGAAAATAAAAGCTAAATGCCCAGTAAAAAACGGTATCGGGAATTGTTACCACCGAATCACCGTTAACCTCATATAGTTTTTGATTAAATACAAAAGTCAAGGAACTATCAGGATTTTCTTCCAAAATAGTATCACTGATAAAATCTGTAATTGTAATTGTGTCGTTGAATAATGGTAGAAGCATATCCACATCCCACGTAGGGTGGGGGCGGTCTTTATTACAGGAACCAAGAAAAATCAACATTATAACTGAGAGAAAGAGTAGTTTCTTCATTTGAAGTTTAACAAAAAATTAGTGTGCCACAAAATACAATTTTTGTTTTACTCTATATGAAAGATTTTGTTTCCTATCTTATTAATAATAGGATAAGACATCAAAATAGAAATTATTAATAATTTAGCCTAATTTGTAACATTTATCAGGTTGCAGTAACTAAAAAGTAAAGCAAATAAATTTTCTATGTCTGGAAAAGAAGAAACATTTAAAATGATCATCAAAGAGAATGAGGCAAGGATAAGCGGAATATGCCGGTATTACTCTTCAAACGATGATGATCAAAAGGATATGTACCAGGAAGTTCTTATCAACATCTGGAAAAGCTTAGATAATTTTAGAGGTGATGCACAATGGAGTACCTGGGTTTACCGGGTTAGCGTGAATACAGCGCTGGGGTTTGCTAAAAATGAAATCCGCCGGCAAAAAATCTTTATCAGGCAGGATTATGAAAAATTAATAGACATACTGGATTATGATGATTACTCAACAAAAGAAAAAGAGAAAATGCTCCAGGCACTTGAAGCGAAAATTAATATGCTATCAATAGTTGATAAGATAATAATAACACTTGTCCTTGAATCGGTCAACTATAAAGAAATTGCTTCGGTTATTGGTATTACTGAACCAAATGTAAGGGTGAAAATTCATCGGATAAAGAGTGAATTAAAAGAAATGCTTAAAACCCTTAATCTTTAGATTTATAATGAAAAACAATAAAGAAATGGAAACACAAGATATTAACACACTCATTCAAAAGCTGCAAGTAAAAGATAGCGATTATAAAAAGGCCCTAAGGATATTGCAAATTTTCTTTTTTGCCCTGGTATTTATCTATACGGCTTTGTATGTTTTTAACCCTGATGCTGAAATGAACCTCTATCAAAGAATAGGTGGAGTATGTTATGTAATAGCATTTACCTTGCTGGCTTTACATTTCAGGAAAAAATTCACGAAATACAGAAGTGTAAATTATTCGTCTTCGGTAAAAGAGCTTATGACTGAAGCAGAAAAGCGATACAGGTTTTTGCAAAAAAACAAATTGGGTAGTATCATCGCCATCATTTTACTTGATGTGGGAACCTGTTTTATATTAATGAAGTATTCTCCCGATAAATGGTCGATATTGGAAATATTCATTGGAGTTCAAGCCTTTTCTATTACCTCGGCAGCTATTGGATTTATGATAGGGTTTATCAAATGGAAAAAAGAAATCCGTCCCTTGTGGTTAGCTATAAAGACACAGCTAAAGGAGTTTGATGAGTAATTAGTGGCTATAAGAAAACGTCAAATACTGCGTTACTTTCGCTTTTGAAACAGTCATCCCGTGTACATGCGTATAGCCGTCAACTTAACAGATTATATCTCTGATAATCAGCAAATATGGCATTAAATTTTTTCTCGTAATTTTTCCACCGCAGTAAAATTGGCTATGGCCTTTTGTAAGAAATCCTTGAACGGCTTGTGGTTCAGATGTCCAAGCTGTTTGTTCCTGTTAGTTAAATAATAGGTTTTATGAACATTTCAGGGCTTGGGTTTCGTGGAAATTACGAGGATGAGAAAAATAGAGAAAAAATTTCAAGCCTTGAACTTTTGTTACTTTTGTATCCCCGCCTGTCCGCCCGGCGAACCATTCGGACGGGAATGAAAGAATTCATTCTTTCGGGCTGGAAGACAAAAGTAAAGAAGAAAAAGCACGACTAATAAAACTGACAAGAGAATCATAATGCTTCATCATTGTTTAAGGAAATTTGTCGTACACTCAATGGAAACAGTTCTGGTTTTATAAATATAAAATGATTACCTTTGTTTTTTGAGTGTGAAATCCAAAATTACTAAATCATGAAACGAATATTTATTTACTTAGTATTCCTGACCATTTTTAAATTCTCATTTGCTCAATACCCAAACTGGCAGCAATACAGTGCCGGAGACGGAGTTTCGTGTCAGGCATTTGAAAACGAAGAAACTCTTTGGGTTGGGACTACTAACGGATTATTTAAACTTAATACTGTAACCGGAGAGGTAGAAACATTTAATACTGCCAATTCGCCACTTACTTCAAATTCAATTCGCTCAATAGTTGTAGATAACAACAATAATAAATGGATTGGAACCCGGTCACATGGCCTTTTAATGTTCGATGATAATTTATGGACAGTTTATGACACCGCCAACTCAGGATTACCGGCGATGGGAATATCTGATATGGAAATAGATTCGGATGGAAAAATATGGATGAAAGTTTACAGTCTGGGTGGTGTGCCTGGCGGAGCTGGGATAGTTTGCTATGATGGATATGAGTGGACGTTTTATAACTCTCAAAATTCAGGCTTACCCGGAACAAGTTACTCTTGTATTTATCTTGATAATTTTGAAGATGTTTGGATTGGTTGTTATTACGAAGGATTGGTTAAATTCGATGGCTCGGACTGGATTGTTTTCAATGAAGAAAACTCCGGTATCCCTAATGATCATGTTCATTCTCTTTTTATTGATTCGGATAATACTAAATGGGTGGGGACTTCCGACGGACTTGGCCGTTTTGATGATATAAACTGGACAGTTTTCGACACGGCAAATTCGGAATTGCCATATCCTGTTATACGTTGCATAAATAAAGACGAAAACAATACTTTGTGGATAGGCAACTACGTATATGGTACTGGAGGACAATGTTTAGCAACATTACAGAGTGATAGTATTTGGACTATTTATACTACAGATAATTCAGGTCTCCCGGATAATTTAATAACCACTATAAACATTTACCAAAACAAAAAATGGGTAGGAACTTATAATGGTATAGCTAGCTTTGATAATAATGAATGGGAAACTTATGAATTAGGTTGCGGATTGCCTGACGAAAAGGTTACAAACATCGCTGTAGGTAATAATGATAACAAATGGGTAGCTACATCCAACGGTCTTTCAAAGTTTAATGGTAACGAATGGGTAACATATAATTCAAATAACTCGCAATTGCCTGTGGATGCTATAAATTCGATTGAAGTTGATTCAAATAATATAGTTTATGTTAACACAAGAGGCGGCGGTTTGGTAGTAATAAATAATGATGTCTGGACAGTATATAACACGACAAATTCAGGTCTGCCAGATGATAATGTTTATTGCTGCACATTCGATAAAAATGGGTCAATATATATTGGCACAGATAACGGATTTGCAATTTTTATTTACAATGAGTGGATAGTTTATGATACAGTAAATTCGGGTTTACCCTACAATCAGATTAGAGATATTATTATTGATTATGATAGTGTGGTATGGCTAATATCCGGTTGGAATATGAGGAAAGTAGTTAGTTTTGATGGTAGCGAATGGGTAATTCATACAGGTGAAAACGGACTACCTCTTTGGTCTAATGTATTTTCAATGGCAGTTGATCATGATAATATAAAATGGTTAGGTACAAATCAATGGGGTATTTATAGTTATGATGGAACTATTTGGTTATTTCACCCCGAGATACCTACTACTCATATAAGTGATATTCAAGTGGATAAAAATAATACAAAGTGGTTTGGTACATCAGAAGGTCTGGCGAAATATGTTAGCGAAAACAATTATTATGTTTACACTGAGGATAATTCGGGTTTATCTGGAAAAATGATATATTCATTAGCAATTGATAATAATAATACAATATGGTGTGGAACGAGGTTTAATGGAATTTCAGCATTTAACGAAAACGGTTTTGCAGCAATACGCGGTAATTCTATAAATGAGAGAATAGATGTTGTTAACAGTTTCCCAAATCCGTTTGTTTCGGAAACAACCATACAGATAAGTTTACAAAGAGAATCGGAAGTTTTCGTCACCATTTACAGTTTATCCGGAGAATTTATTGCTCTGATTTATGAAGGAAGAATGAAAACGGGACTTAACTCATTAACCTGGAACGGAAAAGACAATTTGGGAAATGTTGTGAATAGCGGAGTTTATATTATTTCATTATCAATTGATAACAGAGAAATATCTGCTAAACGGATTATAAAGCTGTAAATGTTAATAACTATTCATTTATTTAACTAAAGTTTCTCATTTATTAAGCAAAGTATTATATCTTTGTAGTTGCATAAATGGTGCAAAATGTTCATTAGTAGTTAAAGATCATTACTTAATAGGGAATGTCGTGCCTCGCCAACCATAACTTATTGTGGAGGAGGGAAGTCGGCAACAGTACCCGCTGCTGTGATCGCCATAACTTTTTGAAACTCTTATAGTCACTGTTCTGGTATTAATAGGATGGGAAGACTTTCAGAAAAGGGCGTAAGTCAGAAGACCTGCCATTGATGTAAAAAATTGTTCAAAGCTTTCGGGATAAAAAGCTGTGAATTTTTGATATTATCATCTATTCAAAGTATTTTCCCATAAGTTTTTTATGATAAATTATTTTTATTAATCTTAAAACTTTAAAGGAGATGAAAAAAAATTACACAATGACAGTATTGATGCTATTGTTAGTATCCGGGAATCTGTTAGCTCAGCAAATTTATGTTAATCAGGTCTTTATAGGGACCGGTGGTATTTATGGCAACACTTCAGATCATGTTACAATTACATCCTATAACCCCGAAACTCAAAACTCTGTTTTGGTGGGTGAAATTATGCGGGAATCTATTCAGGATATTTTCCTTTATCTTAATTGTATTTTTGTAGCTGCTGAAGATTCAATTGTAAAATACGACGCCACCACATTCGAAAAGCTTGCTGTTGCTTACGAAAGCAATTTAAGCCGACTCTATTTTAATGGTGAAAACCTGTTTGTCAGCAGGAGAGGTGATTTGAATGGGCCTCCCCCTGATGGTATTTATCTGAAAGTATATGATGGGGAGTATTTGAATTTAATGGCAAACATTGAGGGAATCTCGGCAGATGCAGCTGATATGGAGATAGTATCTGATACGCTTTACGTTGCTATTCCGGGTGACTGGCAAGCTACAGAAGGCAAATTGGCTATTATTGATTTACAAAGTATGCAGCTTAAAGAAGAGGTGAATTTGGGTGCTGATGCAGTTGGTATTAACGATCTGTACGAGCATCAATTTAAAATATATTCTGTAAACCGTTCTCCCTATAATGCCACAACGGGATCAGTAACAACATATAACACAAGTAATTCGGAATTTAGTACAACAGTTATAAATCATATTGTAGGTAAAGGCATTGCATTGGATCCGGTTAGCTTTCAAACCTTGTATTTGCTACTCGATTATGGAATTGGGTCGTATGATGTTACTACAAATGAGGTGATTGAGACTTCAATTGTTCCAGACCCCGGCTCCTCGGCATTTATTTTTATCGCTGCTGCGGATTATGATTATACAAATGATATTTTCTATGTAACCGTAACAGATTACTACTCAATGGGAGAAGGTAGGATTTATGATATGACCGGCACAGTAACAGGTTCATTTGATGCGGGCATTTCGGCTGAGTGCGTGGTTATTGATTATGATGTAAGTACTTATGTTTTGGAACAGAATAATGCTCCTGCATTGTTAATATATCCGAATCCGACTTCCGAATATGTAATGATTAAATCTAAAAGTATTAATTTGGTCAGGTTAATAAATTCCACTGGTATTGTTATCTTTGAAACTAAATACAATTCGGAAAACGATGTGACAATTGATGTTAACGGGCTTGCTTCCGGATTATATTTTGTGAATGCTGAAACAAGTGATGGTTTGATGATTGGAAAGTTTATTGTTCAATAGAATTTTATTGGAAAGCGTGGACGCTTGCTCTGATTCATTGATAAAGGAACAAGCGTTCACGCTTGCCTAAATCTATAATTTAATAATATGAATATCAGGCTTTGCATATTTAATATTCTATTCTTAATATTCCTTTGCTTAAATTACACCTCTGCCCAATTCCCACCTCCCGCAGGGCAGGAGGGAAGTACGGCTATTTATAAGGATAGCTCTGTATTTATTGACTGGGCGACATCCTGTGTTGTTGAAAGGGGTTATCTTGACATATCACAACCTGATTTAGGATTTGTGGATTTTGGTCTTGAAGAAAATGCAATCGGAGAGGCTGACAATACAATTATTAGCCTGGGTGATGGAGGAATGGCTACAGTCTCTTTTGATGTGCCGATAGCTAATGGGGAGGGTTTTGATTTTGCAATCTTTGAAAATTCATTTTTAGATACTTTCCTTGAATTGCCTTTTTTTGAGGTGAGCTCCGATGGTGAAAACTTTTTCCGATTTGACGGCATATCGCTTACACAGACAGATGAACAGGTTGGTGGTTTTGGTGAATTAAATACGGAAAAGATTAACAATCTTGCCGGGAAATACAGAATTGGGTATGGAACTCCATTTGATTTGGAAGAGCTTGACAATATTTCGGGATTAAATATCGACAGCGTTACTTTTATTCGGATAATTGATGTAGTAGGCTCGATTCAGGATGGGTATGCTACTTATGATTCGCAGGAAAACAAAATAAACGACCCCTGGACTACACCTTTTCCGTCAGGCGGTTTTGACCTTGATGCTGTCGGAGTAATTCATAACATTAATAACCTTTCAATAACTGATAAAACAAAACAGGAAATTAAAATTTATCCAAATCCGATTCCTGAAAATATTGATTTGATCCAGGTTGTTTTTTCTAAAAATATTTATCCGAAATATTATTCTATTATTAGTTTAGATGGGAGACTTATATCATCAGAAGTTCAGGAATATAAGCCAACTTTAAAATCAATAATTCAAACCAAGAATCTAGTACCTGGATTTTATATTTTAAAGATTGAAACGAGCAGGGGAGTGGTCACAAAAAAAGTTATTAAAAACTGATGTGTCGGGCTATTATCATATTGATACTTTTCCCCTTTATCTGTTTTTCGCAAGAGGTTAAGAAGGATTCAGTAATTTATCTTTCAGAGATTCAGGTGACATCATCACGTATTAATAAACTGACAACAGGCCTAAACATTACTAGTTTCGACTCACTAACCCTCGACATAAACAGAAACAATTCATTGTCAACATTAATTTCTTCCGGAACCCCGGCCTATATTAAGTCATACGGGCCTGGAAACCTAAGCACAATAACACTTAGGGGTACATCATCGACTCATACCGGTCTTTATTGGAATGGCATCAGACTGAATCCCCCAAATATTGGTATGGAAGACCTATCGCTTTATCCATCATCCTTTTTTAATAATGTTGAGATATTCAAGGGAGGAGCAGGTTCTCTGTTTGGAAGCGGAAATATAGGCGGAGCGATTCATCTGGAAAACAGGCCTGTGTTTACAAAACATATTGAAGCCTCTCTGGGAGGTGCTGCCGGTAGTTTTAATGATTACAGGACAAACGGAGGGTTTTTAATTTCTAATGATAAGATTTGGTCTAATACAAAATTTGTATATAAAAATGCGTTAAATGATTTCCCTTATAAAAATGCCGACGGAGAGCAGGCTAATAGAGTTAATGCGGCACAAGAGCAATATGGGCTTATGCAGGATATTTTAGGAAAATTAAATGATAATAGCATTATCGGTGCTTCTGTCTGGTATCAGTCGGCTGACAGAGAAATTCCCGGTTCAATTCAGGTTCCGCATAGCGATGCAAATCAAAAGGATAAATCATTCCGCGGATTGCTTAGCTGGAAAAAGAATAAGGAGAAAGGCAACATCTCTGCAAAGGTTGCTTATATGAACACATATCTCCATTATTATGACCCCGATTCAATTCCGGAATTACAAATCGAAAATAAAATAATAACGAACACGGCAGTAGGGGAAATAAATGCAGATCATAGATTCAGCAACAAATTATTTATCGCCGGAGGTGTGAACTACAGGTATGATATGTGCTCAACTATTGCTTACAAAGACACTCCCGACAGGAATACATTAGGTATGTACGTATCATTAAATTACAAAATACCGATTATTAATTGGAGCTTTACAGTTAATCTTCGACAAGACTTTATTGATGGTTACGGAGCTCCATTTATGCCGGCTTTCGGAATTGAAGGTAAAATTGTGAAATTTATTTTTGCAAAAGCAAATGTATCCAGAAACTTCAGAGTACCCACTTTTAACGACCTATATTGGTATCCTTATGGCAATACAAGCCTGAAACCGGAGAAGTCGTGGAATGAAGAGGTTTCTCTGATTTTCAAAGACAAAATGAAACCTAAATATGAACTGGTATTAACAGGTTTTAATTCAATTGTT
>JAUVIX010000144.1 GCA_030592565.1 Chlorobiota bacterium | reverse complement strand
TCTTTTTGGCTCCATAAGCCGCACCCATTATCAACATTACAATTAGTCCGCCACCAATCGGGGCTCCACCACCAACCGGAAGATCTCCGCCTCCGGGGCCACCACTACCAGGATCAGGAGGGACATCAGCAAAGACATTTGAAACAAACGGAGTTGCTGTGAAAAACAGGATAATCAGGATTGAAGCAATAATTTTTTTCATAACGATATATTTTAAGAAGAACCGAATTTATTAAAGCTATAAAAATAACCAAACTTTAAGATTTTGGTTGTACAAATGTACAATTACTTTTTAAAAAAGCAATATTTTTTAATTTTTTTTTTTTGTGAGTGATGAATGCTGTTTCTTACTTTATTATTCTGCAATAAAATTATTTAATAATAATATAATAAATAATTGAATGACTTATCTTTGCAAAAGTTAAAAATAAAATTATGACACGAAATAGTAGTCGGGGAGAAAGTAGAAAAAAACCTGATTTGAAAAAAAAATTCACAGATGGAAAGCGAAAAAAGGTTGAAAAACTTGATTCAGGAAGAGAATTTTCGTCAGATGGAATGATAAGGTTGAATAAGTTTATTGCAAATGCCGGGATATGTTCCCGCAGAGATGCTGATGTGCTTATTGAAGCAGGAGTAATCAAAATTAATGGGAAAACGATTACTGAACTAGGAACAAAAGTTGCGTCCGGTGATAAGGTTCAATACGGTAATCAAACCCTCAAGGGTGAGAAAAAATATTATGTGTTATTAAATAAGCCTAAAGGTTTTATTACAACAACTGATGACCCGGGTAACCGGAAAACAGTTATGGAATTGGTGAAAACCGCCTGTAAAGAGAGAATTTATCCTGTTGGGAGGCTTGATAAAAATACAACCGGATTAATACTGTTTACAAATGATGGCGATGTTGCAAAGCGTCTTACACATCCGAAGCATAAAATCAAGAAGGTTTATCATGTTGTGCTCGATAAAAAATTGAGTAAAAATAATATGATAAAAATTGTTGATGGCTTTGTGTTGGATGATGGTTTTATTAAAGCTGATGCCATTTCTTTTGTTAAAGATTCAGATAACAAAAAGGAGGTTGGTATTGAACTTCATTCGGGTCGGAACAGAATTGTCAGACGGATATTTGAATCCTTTGGGTACAGAGTTGAAAGGCTTGATAGAGTTGCTTTTGCAGGCTTTACAAAAAAGGACATTCCAAGAGGGAAATGGAGATATCTTAACGATAAAGAGATATCATTTTTGAAAATGTCAAAAAAATAGGTTGGAATTCAAAAAAAATTAATAATTATGCAAAATATTCACAAAATAACATTATTAAATATGAAAAAATTATTTTTACTGCTTTTTGCTGCATCAATGCTTGCAGCCTGCAACAATTCACAAAACAATGCAACAACTGAAGCTCCATCTGATGAAGAGGTTATAGAAGCTCCTGTTGCGATTACTCTTGTCGAGTTTGAAGATAAAGCCGGAGATCTGGTTGGGAAACAAATTGTATTTACCGCAATCGTTGACCATACTTGTAAACATGGTGGAAAACGAATGTTCCTCGTTGATGAAAATTCCGATGCACATCTAAAAGTGGAATCTGGAGAAAATATTTCCAGCTTTGATGCCAGCCTCGAAGGAAGTGAGGTTAAAGTAATAGGTATTGTAAACGAAAAAGTCATTGACAAAGCTTACCTTGACGAGTGGGAGGAAGATGTTCAAAAGGAAATCGAAAGTTCAAAAAATCTTCATTTGGGAAACCATGAAAAGGGTGAAGAGGAGGAAGATGAGACTGAAGAGAGTTCGAATCAGATTAAAAATCTGAGAGAGCAGCTTGCAGAGTCAGGAGAGGATCATCTGTCATTCTACTCTGTGGAATGTATTGAGTATGAAGTTATCCCTTCCGAAGAAGATAAATAGTTACTTATCTGGTCAGGAGTTTCACTCCTGACCTTTTTCATTGTATAAAATTTGTAGGGATGAAAATTAAATGGAGGAAATGGAATCGTGCTATCCATCGCGATTTGGGGTACGTGTTTTTTGCGATGACTATCATTTATGCACTTTCCGGAATAGCAATAAACCATATAAATGATTGGAATCCGAATTATGACATTAAGTACAGGGAGATACAAGTTGACATATCCCCCGACCGTAATGAAATAGATAAGCAGACAGTATTAAACATACTGGAACAGCTTGGTGAAGAGGAGAATTACAAAAAGCATTATTTCCCAGGAGGTGTAAGACTTAAAATTTTTCTTAAAGGTGGAAATATAGTTATTGATCTTCAATCGGGTGAGGGATTATTAGAGAATGTCCGCCGGAGACCGATTTTTCATGCAGTTAATTTTTTACACTATAATCCAGGCAATTGGTGGATATGGTTTTCCGATATTTTTGCGGGCGCATTAATTCTACTTGCATTTTCAGGTCTTTTTATTTTGCGTGGTAAAAACGGAATAAAAAGAAGGGGTGCTGTTCTAACAATTATCGGAATAATTTTACCAATTATTTACCTAATATTTTTTTATTAAAAAAAAATTATATAACTTGCGCCTTTTAAACAACTTAGAGAGGTGTTTTTTCTTATATAATTTGGCGTTAAAACTTTGATAGAGGGAGTTTTACGTTTAAATTGACAGCAAATCAAGTGAAGTGCATATTTAGTTCGGAAAGAATGAAAATAGAGTACTTTTGGTAAAATAATAGAGGTAATTAGTATGTCTGTGAAAGACATTGATGAAAAAAAATTTGATGACCGGGAAAAGGGATTAGTGAATCCTGATGTCGGAAATAAAACAGCTACACCTGATAAAAAATTATTATTGGGTAAGGTTCGTTTTTTTGAAGATATTCTCCTTGCTCTGCCCGATTCTCTTATTGTCATTTTTAATAGAGATGGTAAGTATATTGAGGTGTGGGGAAGTCTGGGTTTTACAAATATCAGTAATTTATCTATTGAAAATATCAAGGGGAAACTCATAAAGGATATTTATTCCGAAACAGTTGCCGCTCTTCTACAAAAAAATATTGAAAAAGTATTTGATACTGAAAAGCCTGATATGTTCAGGCTTCAACTGGATTCTCCTAAGGGTATTAATTGGCAGGAAGTTTATCTTTCGCTTTTGCCTGCACAGGATGGGGATGCTTCTTCAATAGTTGGTGTTTTTAGGGATATTACTGAAATTGTCAAACGTGAGGAGAAGTTGAAATCTTCATCGGAGAAATTTGAAAACTTTTTTGAAAATGCACCGGAAGGATTGGCATTGTTGAATGCCAAAGGAATAATAAACTATGTAAATAGTACCCTTTTGGAAATCTCTGGTTTTGAACTAAGTGATTTCATGGGTAAAAAGTTCTCTAAACTTCCCATTCTCCTACCTGAAGATTATTCCGGATACGATAATATTCTTGATACTATTGTTAAAACCCAGGCTAATGAAGTATTTGAACTTGAGTGGAAGACAAGGGATGGTAAAACGCGCTGGGCTGAACTACACTTTGTGCCGGTAACCAGAATGAGGCGGTTTTCAGGATTTAATATTACATTTATTGATATTACGGAACGAAAAATTATTGAGGGAGACCTGATAAAAAGTAAGCAGGCATATAAAATTATTATTGAAAATGCCAGAGAGGCAATATTTGTGCTTCAGGATAATCATGTAAAATTTTGTAATTCAAGAATGCTTGAGCTCGTAGATAGCAGTATGAATGAGCTTGAAATAGCACTTATTAACGAATATATTCATCCGCACGATTATCGTAAATTTAACAAAGCTATCTCTGATAAGTTTTCTGGAAGCACGGGTGAGGAGAAAACAGTTTTCCGAATTATTGATAAGAGCGGAGATATTAAATGGGTAGAAAGCAATTTTGTAGTTATTGACTGGGAGGGTAAGCCTGCATTACTTTCTTTTACAAGAGATATAACATTTCAGAAATATTCACGGGAAAAAGAAAAGCAACATCTTAGGAGTCTTGAGCTTCTTTCTGAGAAATCTATGGAATTCGCCGAGCTTAAGCCGGGCGATGATGTTTATAGGTTCCTCGGAGAAAAGCTTCTTGATCTGGTTGAAGGCTCTGTTATTGTTATTCTTTCGTACGACCAGAAAACAAATCGTATAAAGATTGAGCATCTTGCAGGGGAAGGAATCCTGAAAGTAAAATTTGAAAAGATCATTTCTGAGAAATATACAAATTTTGGAACAAAAGTTAATCCCGCCCTGGTTAGAGATTTATTATATGGAAAACTACTAAAATACAATGATGGTCTGTTTGAGCTTGGGAATACAATTTTCCCGAGAGCTATTTATGAGGAGGTTAAAAACCTGGATGAACTTGGTGATATTTATATGATAGGTCTTGCAGGTGAAAAAGTGGTTTTTGGAAATGTGATGATTTTCCTTCCGTTGGGTGGACAGATTGATAATTCTGAAACAATTGAAACAATTATTAAGTTTGGCTCAATTGCCTTGCAACGAAATCTTGTAGAAGATGCGCTCCGTACAAGTGAGGAGAAATACAGAAGAATATTTGAATCATACCAGGATGTTTATTTTAAACTTGATATTGATGGAACAATTGCACAAATAAGTCCTTCGGTTGAGAAAACCGGTGGATATACTCCAAATGAGTTGCAGGGGGAACCTGTCAATAAACTTTATGCCGATGCTTCAGAGTTGTCGGCTATAAACAGAATTCTTTTTAAATATGGGTTGATAAGAGATAGAGATATCAAGCTGCTAAAAAAGGATAATTCTGTGATATTTGCTTCATTAAATGCAAAACTTCTGAGAGGAGAATCTGGTAGGCCCGTTGGAATAGAGGGTGTTATTAGAGATATTACGGAAAGGATTAATGCAGAGGATGATTTTAGAAAGAGTGAGGAAAAGCTGAGAACCCTTGCCGACTTCACATATAATTGGGAGTATTGGCTAGACCCTGAAGGGGAAATGGTTTATATGTCGCCATCATCGGAAAGGATAACAGGATATAGAGCCGATGAATTTATGAAGAATTCCGATTTATTAATTGATACAACTCATCCTGATGATCTGGCTTCATTTAAAGAGCATCTTATTGAGGAAAATGACTTGGATGGTGTCCTTGAACTTGATTACAGGATTGTGACCAGACAAAACAAAGTTAAATGGATAAACCATATTTGCCAGAAAGTGTATGGGGAGGATGGAAGATATCTTGGCCGAAGAGTAAGTAATAAGGATATAACAGACCGTAAGATTGCCGAGGAAGAACTTCGAAATAGTGAAGAAAGATTCAGAGCACTATTCTATGAAGCTCCGGATGCAATAATTGTTCAGAGTTATGAAGGTAAGGTTTTAGATGCAAATCCTGCGGCCGGTAAACTTTATCAGATGGGAAAAGATAAACTAACCGGAAAGACCATTTTTGAATTTGTTCCAAAGGAAAACAGAAGTGAATTCAAAACGGATTTTTCTATGTGGATTGAAGGTAAAATGGATAACAAGCGTAGCTTTATACTTACAACCACTGGTAAATCCATTCCGGTTGAAATTCACGCAAGCAGGATTCGTTATTCAGGTAATAATGCTTTGATGTTTAACATCAGAGATATAACATCAATAATTGAATCAGAAAAGAGATTAAAAGAGGCAAAAGAAAATGCAGAGCATGCTGATATGCTGAAATCCGTATTCCTGGCAAATATGTCACACGAAATCCGTACTCCGATGAATGCGATAATAGGATTCTCAGAAATATTGTCAGATGAGGAACTGTCAAAGCGTGAGAGAGAAGAGTTTATCAGGTATATTACCCAGGGAAGTAATACTCTGATGAATCTAATTGAAGATATTATTGATATTACAAAAATTGAAGCAGGTAAGATTAAAATAAATTTAACCGAATGTAATGTCAGTAATCTGATGGATGAGCTATATGCTACATTCCTGAAAATAAAAAACAGGAATGGTAAGAAGTCGATGGAGTTACGCCTTAACAAGCCTGTTGTTGATAAAGATTTTTCTATTTCCACTGACCCCAACAGAATAAGACAAGTGTTGTCAAATCTTCTTGGTAATGCACTTAAATTTACTGATGAGGGTTACATCGAACTTGGTTTTACACTTGAAAGAGAGAATCAAATTGCTTTTTATGTTAAGGATACTGGAATTGGTATTCCGAAAGAGAAGCAGAAACTCATTTTTGAAAGGTTCGGTCAGGTGGAAGAAGTACAGGATAAAGAGCGGAAAGGAACCGGCCTTGGACTTGCCATCTCAAAAAGACTTGCAGAATTGCTTGGTGGTAATCTTACAGTTGAGTCAGAAAAGGATGTTGGCTCCATTTTCAAGCTTACCCTTCCGGTTGATATTGCTGCAGAAAAGGTTGAGAAAAAGAAGATTGAGGTCAAGATACCGGAAATTAACTGGAATAATAAGGTTATTCTTATTGCAGAGGACTCGGTGCTGAACTATACTTACCTTGAAGCAATATTACAACGAACAAATGTTAAACTGTTATGGGCAAAAGATGGTAAAGAAGCTGTTGAGATGTGTCAGGAAAATAAAAATATCGACATAGTTTTGATGGATATTAAAATGCCTGTTCTAGATGGACTTAATGCCATCAAAGAGATTAAAAAATTCCGCAAAGACCTTCCGATAATCGTACAGACTGCTTATGCAATGCCTGAAGACCGTGAACGTAGTTTTGCCGCCGGCAGTGATGATTATCTTACCAAACCTCTGAATGCTACTGAACTGTTTAAGACCATCAGCAAATTTATGAACTAACTTCCTGAGCAAGCGTCAACGCTTGCATTTATAAGTTGTTTCTACGATTCTGATAGACAGCTTTATTTTCTTGTTAAAAGCAAACTGCTGTGAGTCGGCTTCCATAACAATTTCAAATAAGTCCTTAAATCTGCAACTTTTTCATATTGAAAAATGTCTTTATAAAGTAATATTTAACAAATTAATAAAAAACCGATGAAACGATATTTGATTCTCTTATTTTTTGTAGCATTTTCCGGAATTCTTTTTGTGATAATAGATTCTGAATGCGAAAAGCAATCTGTTCAGGATAGTAAATCTCCCAATGACTGGTTTTTCAGGCAGAGGGCGTTTCCATCCGGACAAATTCCTCATGATGTATATTTGAAAGCTTTGAAACAGAGTCAGGAAATGAAAAAGCAGGCTGCAAATAAAGATGAAAAAGTATGGGAGTTTGCCGGCCCGACTAATATCGGAGGCCGCATTTCTGATGTTGAAATGTATCCTGACGATTTGCAAATTATTTTCGTGGGTGCAGCTTCGGGTGGCGTTTTTAAGTCGGAAGACGGGGGTAACAGTTGGACTTCGATTTTTGACGAAGCTTTGAGCCTTTCAATTGGAGATATTGCAATTGCTCCTTTAAACAAAGATGTGATTTATGTTGGTACAGGCGAGGCAAATGCCGGCGGAGGTTCACTTGCTTATGACGGAGTAGGTGTTTATAAATCGACTGATGCTGGTGAAAACTGGGAATATATTGGTTTGCCTGAAAGTGGTAGTATTGGCCGTATGGTTGTTAGCCCTGATAACCCGGAGATTCTTTATGTTGCAACTATGGGAAGCCTGTTTGGCAACTCTCCAGATCGTGGTGTTTACCGGACTCAGAATGGAGGACAGACCTGGGAGAATGTGCTGTTTATTTCGGATTCAACAGGAGCAATTGACCTTGTTATTGATCCCAATAATTCTGATATCCTGTATGCTGCAATGTGGGAAAGGGTGCGAAGGCCTGACAGGAGAAGTTACGGCGGACCTACCTGCGGGATATACAAAACTGAAAACGGAGGGAATTCCTGGACAGAGCTCTCTGGCGGATTGCCAATGTCTAACAACGGACGTATCGGAATTGATATCTCAAAATCCGACCCGAATATACTGTATGCTATTTATGCCGATAAAACTGGATATTTCAAAGGTATTTATAAAACCCAGAACGGAGGTGACAACTGGTCGCAAGCCGATGACGGAAGTATTGCATATCAGTCTTACGGCTGGTGGTTCGGTAGGATAAAAGTCGATCCGGTTAACCCCGATATAGCGTATGCTATAGCATTCACCTTACACAAGACTTCGAATGCGGGAAGTAATTGGTCGAATATTTCAAATAGTGTGCATGTTGACCAGCACGAGTTATATATCCATCCTGAAAACAATAACTTTCTGATTCTTGGCAATGACGGAGGGTTATATATTTCTCAAAATGGTGGTAGCTCCTGGACAAAGAAAAATAACCTGCCGATTACTCAATTCTACACATGTGAGATTGACAATCAATATCCGCAGTGCCTTTATGGAGGAACACAGGATAATGGAACAAACAGGACAATGACAGGGAACTTTGGAGACTGGGCGTCAATTTATGGTGGCGACGGATTTTATGTTCTGGTTGATCCTGAAGAGAATAATTATGTTTATGCAGAATCGCAATATGGTGGATTCGGCAGATCGACAAACGGTGGCTACTCTTTTTCAAACGGG
>JAUVIX010000235.1 GCA_030592565.1 Chlorobiota bacterium | reverse complement strand
CCAATTTTTATTCCTATGTTTATGATCATGGGATATTCCCCTGAATTGTCTCAGGTTGTCTATCGTATCGGCGATAGTGTGACCAATGTTATCTCTCCTATGATGAGTTTCTTTGCCCTGATAATTGCTTTTATTCAAATATATGAGCCAAAAGCAGGTATCGGAACCATAATTGCTACTATGGTCCCCTATTCCTTTGCTTTCTTAATCTTATGGATTTTGCTTTTAGTGGTATGGCTGTTTTTTGGAATACCACTTGGTCCGGGTGCAGGAATGTACTATACACTGCCCAATTAATAAAAAAGAGTATCCGGAAGTGTTTTGATAAGGATTTTCTATTATTTCTAATCAATAATTTGGTTTATAGGGCATAAAATGGGTCAGGTTTATTTTATGGGGAGAATGTTATCATTTCTTAGTAGTAAAATGTTAGTCGAGGCATTTACTGCTTTGTTTTCCCCTCTGATACCGAATAACAAAGCCTCAGTGTCGATATTGTTTTGGCTGGGATAAACACACCCCCACCAGCGCACTGACCTGTGCACCCCCTCTCAGCCTTACGCTAACATCCAGCGCGCAGAGGGGAGTAATGGGGCGCATTCTTTAGCAACAGCTGTAGAATTTGAAGAGCTATACTCCCCTCTGTGGGAAAGCCAGTGGGAAAGGCGAGAGGGGGTGGTGAGGATACCTTGTGGATAAGCGGGGATGTGTCAAGTCCTACGAAGAGATTGAGCACTGTCAATAAAGCCCGAAAGTCTATTTCAAAATCACCTTTCCCATCATAACCATTCCTTCTACGTCAACCTTAACCAGGTAGATGCCTTTAGGTTGATTGCTCAGGTCAATTTCAAACTGAGATCCGGAATTGTTGTTCCTGATGTCGCGATTGTAAATAGTTTGACCAGTGAGGTTTACCACTTTAATGTTTCTAACCTGACTGGCATCCCTGGTATAAATGGTGAATTTTCCGGTTGCAGGGTTTGGAAATATTGAAATTCCTGTGATGGTAGAACTCTCTTCTTTTATATCATTAGGACTTGCAATTGAAACATTATCAATGAAAAGATTATTCCCGAATCCGTTATAAGACTCAAATATGATTCGTATATCCGGCTTGCCCGACCATTCTGAAAGATCAATATATTTGCATGTTACCATATTATTCTCTCCGCACCAGTCAGTCTCTGAACCAGGGATAAATTCACTCATAGTTGGCAGAACGGTTGCAAAATTAAGAGTTGTATCCTGCCCGAGAGCGAGTATTCGTGTTTTAGATTCCGGGAAATTGTCAGAGATAAATATTATCAAAGAGTCTGTATAATCAGCCATCCTTTGTGCATACGCATAATCAAATTTCAGAAATGCAGATTGAAAGGTCGTTAGGTTTATCAGAGGAGAAATTAACTCATCACGTTCGCCAAAATTTCCATAGTATTTAAAATTCATATTTGCAGCTTTATCACCTGGCTCTGTGCCTGCAATATGGGTTAGCTCCCAGGTTTTGTCATCATCAGGATTATTAACATCCCAGGATTTTGCACTTAACGATTTGGTTTCAAAGTCTTCAAAGAAAGGCATAGGAACTCCTCCTGAGTATATAATATCCTCTTTTTGAAGTGAATTATTGCCATTTAAATTTGTAGCTGTTAGGTTAACGGTATAGATTCCCGGGCTTGTGAAAACAACATCCGGATTTTGTGAAGCAGAGCTTGTTCCGTTTATAAAAGTGACCGTGCCTGGAGAAAACTCCCACTGCCAGCCAACAGGATTATAAATTGAAAAATCAATGAATGAAATAGTGTCGGTTGTGCGTGGGATAGTATCACTAACTGCAAAGTTCACCTGCGGCAGGATAGTCGTATTAGCCGTTATGTAATTCTCAAGAACCAAAGTGTCTGAACCGAGGTAATTTGTTGCTATCAGAGTTACATCATAACTTCCCGAACTTTCATAAACTATGTTCTGAGGATTCTGTTCCGATGAAGTTGATGGTGTTCCTTCTTCAAATATCCATAGCCAGGCTTCAGGATCATATTTTGTCAGATCACTGAAGTTAACTCCGCTTCCTGTTGGTACTGTTGTGATGTTTGCTTTAAAATCAGGTGCAGGAACAGCATCAATATTGATATATGCCCACCAGGTTCCCCATCTGTCATATCCTCCGCCCGGAAGTTCGGCATATTCCTGTAAAGTCCAAAAGTCAAGATCGTCAGAGGGGTCAATACAGGTTGTAGTATAATCTCCCCATCGGTTTCTGTCGCCACCATAAGTTTTATAATATGGAGCCAGCCCTTCCTTGAACTGATAACGATCGCGCAATGTGTTTGGCGGATCATCTGCAAATCTGAATGAATAGCTGCCTGCAGCATATTGCTCTGCTGAAAAACTGCCATAGCCAATCATTATATCCTCTTTTGAGTTAACTGCAATAGTCGGGAAAGTGAAATGATAAAAGCCTGTGGTATCTTCTATCCTTCCTCGTTGTAAAATAGTACCATCAGTTGCCAGCTCCCACCATTGTATAGCAGAGTAATTGGGATTATCTGCCGGTAGAAAAATATGATGAGCACACCAGAGTTTCCCATTTCTGTAAACAGTATTCTGAATTCTTCCGTCTCCCGAATTAATTCGCTGTTCACTTCCCAATTGTGGTGCAAGATTACCATAATTTCCCGCCCAGTTTGACCAAGGCTCCGGTATTCCTATAAGTCCCATATTGTCAACTGCTTCATTTCCAACCTCTCCACTGACTTTCCAAAGGTTAAGATATCCACTTCCATTGCTATTGCCGCCGGCATTGGAGATCATATACATATCTTCCTGCTCCTTATCGTAGGTTTCTGCCGGGACAATTGTAAATCCGTCATAAATAGCAAACCTGGAATATCCAGCCTCAGGTTCATTATTATAAAGATCAGCTTTGTTTAAAACAAAAAGGACGCTGTATCCAAAGCCTGCACCAAACATATTCCCGGAAACGGTTATCCATTTCTTATTAAATCCGTAGTTGGGATAATCGAACCAATATTGATTGTCAGGATCAGCATCAAATGAATACATAAACCAGTTTCCTGTTGGGTCGCTGTTTTCGCTTACAGCGACAAAGAGTTGTGAGCTGTTGATATTTGAACTGCTCGGCATAACAATAATCCAGCGGTGTTCGTATGGGTCGTATTTTATTTTTGGGTCGAATGTGTCGCCACTACCTATCATTGGAAACCAGAAACTGCCGCTTCCGATATCAGAAATAACGTTCCCCTGTTTATCCATAATCCTGAATCCCGTGTTAAGAGTGACCATAAGGTGATTTGGGCCTGCTGCACCATTCACATCGGGTGGTATGGAGTTGTTATTGTCTCCAAGCCCCAAAAAGTCGAGGTCGGGGAGGGGAGAGTCTTCAGTAATACCTTTGTGTTGAGTTTGTGAGTAGGAGCCGCGTTTATCCATATAGAGGATTTGTTTTTCATCAGAAACAAATTCAGGGAACAATCTTTCTTTATTGGGTCTTTTCTTTTTAGCCAATTTTGGAGGCTGAAGCTTGTCAAACTCCTGCATGCTTTTAAAGCTTACCTTTGCTTTTTGAATAGAAAACCCTTTTGTCCGGTCGTATTGTTGGCCGAATGCTATTGCTGTTGTTAGGAGAAGTGTAGTGATAGCAAGTGTTATAATAGTATTTATCTTTTTCATATTACCAGGTATTTTGTAAATTGCAAATATATTATTTATATTAATACTTTTGTATGCTTAAAAACAAACAATAAATCTGAATGTTCAATCTTTTATTATCGGTTGTAGGGTTTGTGCCATTGATTTTTGGTGCTAAATGGTTAGTCGATGGCGCATCAGCTATAGCTCATAAGAAAAACATTTCAAATCTTGTCATAGGCCTCACAATTGTGGCTTTCGGTACTTCTGCTCCCGAACTTGTAATCAATGTTATCTCTGCCGTTGAAGGAAATTCAGGATTTAGTTTCGGAAATGTTGTGGGTAGCAATATTGTAAATATTTTGGTGATTCTGGGTATATCTGCATTGATATATCCGGTAACAGTCAAGTCACCAACAGTTTGGATTGAAATACCCCTTTGTCTGCTTTCGGCTGTTGTTCTGATTATTCTGGCTAATGATACCATCCTTGATGGCTCTCCACAATCAATTATAAACCGTACCGATGGCCTGATTTTGTTAATGTTCTTCTTTGTTTTTATTTATTATTCATTCTTTGCGATGAAGAAAAAAGATGAAGAAACTCTTGTTGAGGTAAAAGAGATTGGGATGGGTAAGTCAGTCTTTTTAGTCATAATAGGTATGCTCCTTTTAACAGGCGGTGGCCAGATGATAGTATATTTTGCTGAGAGGTTTGGAGTGGATTATGGTATTTCCGACAGAATTATGGGACTCACAGTGCTTTCGCTGGGAACATCACTTCCTGAACTCTCGACATCTGTTATAGCAGCATTGAAAAAAAATTCCGATCTCTCCATCGGGAATATTATAGGTTCCAATATTTTTAATACATTTCTGATTCTTGGGCTGAGTAGTACTATCAATCCTATTCCTGTTTCAAATGAACCAAGTAGTCTGACGTCATTTGTCAGTGCGACAAACCTTGATATGCTTGTCAATCTTTTTGCAACTATTTTAATATTTGTTTTTGTATTTACCCGGAAAGGAAGAAAGATAGACAGGCTGGAAGGAGCCTTTATGGTATTAATTTATATTGCTTATATGTTTTTCGTTTTGACATAGCAAGTGGTATAATGTAAGAGAATTTAACAATTATAAAATAAATTAAAACAAAGTAATTATGAAAAACATCCTATTTTTAGCATTGTTCTTTTTCATTTTGAATATCAATGCACAAGAGAACATTGATTATCAAAAACCACCTAAAGAAATATTAGACCTTGTTGATATACAAGTTGCGCCTTATGTTCTTATGGATGAGGAGAACGAGTATATGATACTCTTATCAAGAAATGCTTATAAATCTATTGAGGAACTTTCTCAGGAAGAACTTAGATTAGGTGGATTAAGAATAGACCCTAAAACCAATATTGGGAGCAGGACAACTTATTTCAATAAGATTCAAATTGAAAATATTGAGAAGGAGAATTCTATAGCAACTGAGGTAAATGGAATGCCTGAAAATCCCAGGATAACTAATTTCACCTGGTCGCCGGATCAGAAAAAATTGGCATTCACTAATACAACAAGTGAAGGTGTTGAAGTCTGGGTTTTGGATTTAGCTTCAACATCAGCAAAAAAACTAACCGAAGCCAATGTTAATGCTAATTTGGGAGATGTGATCAATTGGTTTGAAGATGGGGAATCTTTATTGGTTAAAATGATTTCTGATGAAAGAGAATCGCTTATCAATACAGAAATTGCTATCCCCACAGGTCCAACCATTTCGATGAATGAAGGGAAAAAAGCCCAGAACAGGACATATCAGGACCTTTTGAAGAGTAAAAATGACGAGTTCAATTTTGAACAATTAGCTCTGTCAGAAATCTATAAAGTATCACTTGATGGTAGTAAGGAGAAATGGTTAGGAAGTGCTATGTATAAAAGTATAAATTTTTCACCTGATGGAGAATATGTTTTGGTTAGTACGGTAGAAAAACCATTCTCATATTTAGTTCCTTATAGCCGCTTTCCATCAAAAACAACTGTTTACACCAAAGATGCTAAAGAGGTAGAAACAGTTCTTGAAGTGCCACTTATTGAAGATTTACCCCAGGGATTTATGGCGACCAGAACAGGGAGAAGAAATTTTTCCTGGAGAAGTGACATGCCTTCAACTTTAGTTTTTGTTGAAGCACTTGATGAAGGAGACCCTGAAAATGAAGTTGATTTTCGTGATGAAGTTTTTGAACTCACAGCCCCTTTTAATGGAAATCCGGAAAGTATCTTAAAAACCACAAATCGCTTTTCATATATTGAATGGGGAGATGAAAATATTGCCATTGCTTATGATTTTTGGTGGAATACGCGGAATGTAAAAACCTATCTGTTTAACCCGTCTGACGCTTCCCAAAAACCAATAATTATCAATGACAGAAACTATCAGGACAGATATAGTGATCCGGGGAGTTTTGTAACAAAGAGAAATGATTTCGGAAGTTCAGTTTTAGTTTTAGAAAAAGATAATGTATTTTTAATTGGAGATGGATACACTGAGGAAGGTCAGTTTCCTTTTGTAGATAAATT